>CASEHR010000001.1 GCA_949287785.1 uncultured Bacillota bacterium
TAACAGCTGATATAGTCGTCAGAATACCGATCTTCAATGAAGGTCTCATACTCTTTTATTATACTCTAAGCGGATGAACGATAAAGTCAAACACAACAGATACGGCATGAAGATGATATCGATAAGGCTCAGCAAAGAGAAGATGCCCAGAGGATAAGCGTTCATGACAAGCTCATTATCCCGACTGATAAAAGCCATGACTGTGAAAGTGATCAGCGCAATAAGGGTAAAGAAATAGGGCTTTATCATGATCTTCAAATACCTCTGATCGTCGATCATCTCATAAAAAGCCGCGATATCAAAACCGAGTACCAGCAAAAATACTTCCAGATAATCATAAGCCATGGTCAGACCACCGCCATTTGCCAGAAGATAAGTGATGAGATAAGTAAAGACAGCGATCCAGATAAAACGAGCGATCTGAAGTTTTTTGATGAATAAGGCTATCAAGATCGTCTCAAAGATCAGCGCTGCTATCCCCACTGACATATGTCCGTTCAAAACCAGGGTAAAACTGACGATCATCATGATGATCTCCGACCAATACAATCTCTTCATATCCATCCTCCTTTATGTGAGTGCATTATAAGTGAAATCCGATATCTGCTTGTACCAAAAAACGGACTATATTATCATTAGATCATGAAGACATCCATCTATAAAGAACGCATGCTCAGGATCTTAATGATCCTCATCCGATACAGCGACAGCGAACACTATATCAGCGCCGGCAAGATCGCGATGATCTTAAGTGATGAGTATGGCCTGCCCGAGACTGACCGTAAGACCATCGTCTATGACATCAAGGCATTGAGAGACGCCGGATTTCAGATATCTTCCAATACCGGCACCGGATACAGTATCGAAGCTGCGCCTTTTATCAAAGCAGAACTGAAAGTGATCTTCGACCTTCTTTCGACCGTTAAGAATATCTCACAAAAGGATAAGGACACGCTGATCCGAAAGCTTTCATACTTCCTTTCGATCTATGACCAAAAACTATTGTCCGATACGATGATCCAAAAAGAGAAACACCGTGGCATATCGCTGTACTATATCGAGATGATCCTGCAGGCGATCAAAAACGAAGAGTATTTGAAGATCAAAGCCAAAAGAAGGGTATCGATGATCATCCCTTATCTTTTAGATCTTGAAAACGGCTTCTACTATCTGTACTACGCTTACGAGGAAAGCGATAAGATCTATCATCTGCGCCTTGATAATATCAAAGACCTGGACTACACATCTTTAAAGCACGGCAAGCCGATGCGCTATGATGACTGCCGTAAGCTCATCGACGAATCATACAACGCCTATAGCACCGAAGAGCTGATGGAAGTAAAGATCAAGGTCTGCGATCTCGACAGTTACATCATCGACGATCTTCGCGACTCTTTCAGCAATGCCATCATCAATCATGACATCGTCACTTTAAAGGTCCGTCTTTCCGATCTCTTTTTAAGCAAGATCTTCAGCTATGGCGATAAAGTCAAGATCATCGCCCCCTTGACAGCTGTCGAACGTTTTAAGTGTTATCTCTTAAAGGTGCTTGATATATACACTCGATAAACCACTTGTCTTTCTCCAGGTACAGCTTGCGTTTACGGCCGCAGATCATGCATTCATAAAGGATGCCGCAGCCGCCGACTCTTGAAAAAGAACGCCGCTTGTTCATGACCTTATCGACCTTGTATACCTTCTTATCCTCCCTTTCATCCTGCCAGACGATGAACATCGGCACCATATCGCCGTTTTCCATAACAAGGGCGATCACCGGGATATACCGCTTATATAACCGCATGATCAGAACCAGCTTTCCGGGTGGATCTGATGATCTTCCTTTGGATCAAAATCAGTAAGTTCACCATCGAGCTTGGTCACAAGGCGACAGGCTTTATCATGACCGTATTTATCACGGATCTTGTCGATAGCTATCTCAAGATCACGTTCTTTGAGTTTTTCGGATGTTTCATCAAAAAGATCGTATTCGATATAATCCGCTCTTTTTCGAAGTCCGCTGATGGCGATCGTAACACTGCGAAAGGATATTGCCAGACACCCAGCAGATATCGGGACACATCTTGCAAACAAATTCATCGCCGCATCAAAGATCGTCGCAGCAAGATCGGTAGCCTCTTCGATCTTCTTCTGTCTTGAAAAACAGTGCAGCTTACTGTCACGAAGTCCAATGCAGATCACATCGCCCACAAGATCACTGTCTTTACAACGGGAAGCCACCGCTTCAGCCAATACCCAAAAAACCATCCTTACATCATCGACCGTAGTCAGGTCACGTACGGCCGTTACTCCATTCGATATCGATTTGACATCGCGCTTATGACCTGTATATTTAACATCGCTTGTATCATACCCCCTGGCAAACATCGCGATCATCGCACCGTTTTTTCCCAGAGTTCTCTTTAAAAGCGCCGGCGGATATTCAGCCAGATCACCGATCGTATAGATGCCAAGACGATTGAGCCTGATCTTTGTCGCCTTACCGACATACAACAGATCTTCGACCGGCAGCCCATAGATCATCGAACGGTAATTATCGGGTGATATCACCGTAAATCCCCGATGTTTATCCATATCGGAACCCAATTTGGCAAAGATCTTGTTATATGATATGCCCATCGATGCCGTAAGTCCGACCTCTTCATAGACCCGCATCTGGATCTTTCTGGCCAGTTCTATCGGATCATCAAAAAGACTGGTACTCGCGCTGATATCGATCCATGCCTCATCAAGTCCGAAAGACTCTACTTTATCGGTGTATTCCCGATAGATATCTTTGACCTGCTCGGTATAGTATACATAGTCTGCATAGTGAGGATTTACGATATACAGATCCGGACATTTCCTATAGGCATCACGTAAGGTCTCGGCTGTTTTGATCCCGTATTTTCGCGCAAGATCGTTCTTGGCCAGAATGATGCCATGACGTTTCTCTTCATCTCCGCCGACAGCCATCGGTATATTTCTGAGCCACGGTTCTTTCATTTCTTCGATCTGGGCATAACAGTGATTCAGATCAGCGTGAATAATATATCTTGACCACTTCATGGTTTTATAATAAGCCAAAATGTTTCATAATTCAATATATTATGCAACTTTTATGCGCTTGATGTTAAATTATGTTTACTATATAAAGCAATCTATTACTTGTATATTGACATGAATGGGATATCGGATATACTTTATTTGTTCATAAAGTGAACTAGTAGGTGATATATGCGTGAATTAGATGAAAAAGTACTGGAAGCATGGCTCGATATATCGACGGCCATAAACAATGATCGCCTTGTACCAACTATGACTTACAACGAGGCTTTAGTCTGTCATTTCGTGTATCTGGTCAATGATGAAGACATCACAGCCAGTGTCCTGTGTCAGAAGACCGGGATCCTGAAATCACAGATGAACAGGATCCTGAATGAACTGGAAAACAAAGGTCTTATCGAAAAGATCCGTTCCGAAGCCGATCGCCGTGATATCTTTATCGTTCCCGGCGTCAAGGCTAAACAGTTTGATGAACACCATGAAAAGATCCTGACCATCGTCAATAAGGTCACATCACGCCTTGGCCCCGCTAAAAGCCAAGAAGTCATCGATCTATTTGAAGAAGTGGCAAAGATCGCCAAGGAGGAACTATGATACGATTAGTAGTCGACTCAGCGAGTGACTATACGAAAGAAGAACTTGATGAGAGATCTCTTACGATGGTACCTTTACAGATCACGATCAATGACAAGCATTATCGTGATGGTATCGATATCACTAAAGACGCTTTCTATGATGCTCTTTTAAAGACTAGGGAATTCCCCAAAACATCTCAACCATCACCAGATGCTTTCGTCAAAGTATTTGAAAAAGCAAAAGAAGACGATGATGATGTGATCTGCATTCTGCTTTCATCATCTTTAAGCGGTACCGTGCAAAGCGCAAGACTGGCAAAAGACATGGTCGATTATGACAAGATCCATATCATCGACAGTCTCAGTGCCACGATCGGCATCAGAGTCCTGGTCGAAGAAGCACTGCGGTTATTAAAAGAAGGTCATGATGCCAAAGATATCGTCGAAACGATCGAAGATATCAAAGGAAGACTGATGATCTTAGCCGGCATCGATACTCTGGAATACCTGTGTATGGGTGGTCGTGTATCCAAGGCAGTGGCGACGATCGGTGAATTCGCCAATATCAAACCGATCATCACCGTGTCCAAAGAGGGGAAAGTCGAAGTCATCACCAAAAGACGCGGCACCAATAAGACCTTGGCACATTTAAAGGATATGATCAAAGCTTACCGGATAGATGAAAGATATCGTGTCTTCAGCATCTATTCATATGGCGAAGAAAACACTATACGTTTAGAAGAACTGCTGGATATGCACATCGATGAAAGAGTGCAGCTTGGTCCGACGATCGGCGCTCATGTCGGTCCCGGTGCTTTCGGTATCGTGTTTGTCACAAAATAAAAAAAGGATGTGTTCACTGCACATC
>CASEHR010000002.1 GCA_949287785.1 uncultured Bacillota bacterium
CCATTATAACATCTAGCCGTGTAAGATCGGTGATATATGTTTGTAAAGGATGAAGGTGATGACGGAATTCAATACCGCTTTGATCAGATTGAAAAGGATGATAAAGGGCATCAGGCTGATCACGGCCTCGACGGATACGCCCATAAAATACGGTGTAACGATGAGATTGGCAATGATCATCACAATGACCATAGCGATGCATCCCATGATCATACTGATCATGGCTCCCTTTTTGGTCTTGTGTTTACTGTAGTAGATACTGCTTACACCGACTA
Organism: uncultured Bacillota bacterium; assembly: GCA_949287785.1. GTDB lineage: Bacteria > Bacillota_I > Bacilli_A > Erysipelotrichales > Erysipelotrichaceae > JAHHTG01. The sequence continues at coordinate 276 of CASEHR010000002.1, forward strand.
AAGCGCTGGTGGCAATGACGTGCATGATGATACCATAGATGCCGCTTTGAGCACTGACAGTAAGCCCCTGGATCACACTGGCGATGATGGTGACTAAGATACCCGATACCGGCCCATAGGCGAAACCGGCCATTAGAATAGACACATCAGCCGGGTCATACTCTAAGAAAGCGACTTGGGGAAAGATCGGAAAGTGAATAAGATACACTAAGACGATCGAGACGGCAATAAGAATAGCCATCCTGGTGAGTTTTTTGATTTTTTGATCCTGCATAAATACCTCTTTTCCAGAAGGTCTGCAACATAAAAAGCCTGCATCTATTCAGGTGCAGACTTTAAAAAAGACGAAATATATCGTTTCTTTCATCCAGACTATAACTGTTGGTACAGGAATTACACCTGTTCGGCCTTACGGTTCGCGGACTATACCGCCAGTGAGGAATCACACCTCGCCCTGAAACAGATCTTCTAAGATGATATTAGCACAACACCAAAAGCTAGGCAATCGATTTTGGCATATTAGAGTAATGATTTATTTCTTGTGTCATACATATAATGATTGATCAAAGATTTTAGAAATGACAAAAGTATATCGATTATTGATAGAATATTGATTATTGTGATAACTTTTAGTACATAGGTCATTCTGACATATGTGATTATCAATTGTCAGTCTTTATTTTGCTTTTGCATTAGATTATATAGAGTCATAAAGAGCAAACGAAACAGTTATTTACAATTTCTTAGTGTTGACGAATGAATAACATAGTGATCGATTTTTTAGTTATGTGTGAGGATATTGTAATGTGTAGAATACTAATAATACCTAAAGTCTCATATATTAGTTTAAAACAATTGCGAACTAGGATAGAAAAGACATTTTATTGATATTGTAGAGTTCATTTAAGACAGATAAAGCTTTATCATTATTACCCTCATCTTTTGCGAGATGATATAAAATCTCTAAGATGTAAGTCATATCATCTGTATTATCGATATTTTTTTCTAGACGATTTAATATTTTTTCCGCTTTAGCTACGATCTCACTTTTAGATATGCCATCCATAAAGTCCTTAAATAAAGATATGATACTAGTATTGAATGAACCAGCATTATACAAATGACTTGATCGATATTTTGTATACCATTTGATGAATAAGTTATGATCGTTTATATGATAAGCGATATATAGCGCCTGTTTAAAGAAAATCTCAGTGAAAATAGTTATATCACGATCCTCATTTTCATTTAGGCATTCAATCGCTTTTTTGATATCACCTTTTTTGATATAGCAATGTAAAAGGTTTGATAAAGCAATATTGATGTTTTGTGTGTTATTTGCTTTGATTATGTCATCATAGATAGCGATCGCACGATCGTAATTATTATCATTTGCATATATATTAGCCAAAAGCAATCGACACGATTCGACTCTTTTATCAAGGCCTATTGATCGGTATTCTTCAATGATTCTTTTCAATGCGTCATAAGCCTCTAAAGTTCGACCTTTTTCTGATAAGACCTTGACATAGTTATGTAAAACAGCAGAGTGTGTCAGCGGGTTATCGCTGAGTTTAAGAGCTTTGCTATAAATATTCTCAGCCATATTATAGTCGCTTCTTTTAACACAAAGAAGTCCATAATAGTTATATAAAATTTGCCTATCACTATCGCATAGATATTTTTCGTTTTTGATGAGATGTTCGATCTTTTCTTTACTAATAGTTTTAAAAGAGGAATTTTCATGGACGATATCGAATAGCTTATACCGATAGTGAAGGACAGAATTAACTAACGCATTTTGATTCTGTGTTATCTTATTCCAAATGTTTTTACTATTGTCTAGAGCGGCAAGCGAATAATAATATCTATCTAATAGACGATCGTATTCATCGATCAAATCATCATCTAAAAGAAAAGAATCATCTATCTCTTTGATCGAAGTCTTGATTGTTTCGATAGAGATTTTTTCAGATATATTTTCGATAGATGATACGTATGATCTAGTAACACCGATGATAACGGATAATTCGATTTGCGTGATCTTGTATTTAGAACGATATTCTTTGACCTTATCGCTAACTAACTTACGTAAGACCTTTTCTCTTAGATCCTTATTATTCATCTTTATATTTTAACATATATTGATAAAACTTTGTGTTGAAATTTTAGCCGTCAAACCCAAGCTTTCAATGTTTTTTTGGCTTTAAAATTCAACACACGGTTGTATGGAAGTTAATATCATTATGTTGTAAGTATTAAAAGAGAAGGAGGGATAAAAGATGGGCGTAGAAAACTTATGGTTATCGATCATAACTTATTTTGTGCTTGAATGGCCTGATGGCTACTCTTTATAGAAGCAGACCATTTACATGATCCGCTTTGATCCAGCAAAATGTAAAATTAGTGATATGCTGAAAATAGATCAATTTATGTTTTCTAATAATTAGTGTAGACCTAATTTTGCAAATCTAAAAATCTTTTGAAGAAGGAGAAAAAAATGAAAAAACTCAAGAAGAATGTGATTATGTTCGCTTTAGTGTCCCTTTTAATGCTAGGAAGTATAATAAGTATTTCTGCGGCATGGTCTGACCAAATAGACGTCACCCCGCCGCCATGGGGAGGCACTATATTTGTTGATGAAGGCATTGTGAAAGAAACTAACAGCGCAGCGTTTTCTGTTGAAGGTATCAAGGAGCATAATACATTTGATCCTTATGCGATGTTAGTAAACTCCAATGAAGAGTCAAGGAGTGGGTGGGTTCCTATTAGACAAGGGCAAATCAACACCACAAATGATAATGAAGGAGTTCAAAATTATATTTATTACACAGTTGTTGGTAGTAATAATTTAGAACCAAGTAGAAATCTGGTTTCATATTCATTTAACCCATACTAATGAATAAGAAATCTAAGACATACCCAAAAGTGGCAATACTGCTGCTTTTGGGTATATTGGTCATCGTTTATATAATAACCTGCAGAGATGATTTTTTATACCTGGGCATGGATCTAAGGGGTGAGGGTACAACCAAAAGTGGTATCTACATGTTCTATGAGCTTTATTCCGGCAGGAGCCTTATAATATTTAATTTTCTTGTGTTATTACTGATACCATTCGTTACTAATTTTTCTAATTGTCTAAATAAGATAAATGGTTTTGACCAGATGATCATCACAAGGATCGGTAGAAGAGATTATTATAAGTTCTGTATAATTCAATGTGTTAAGGATATTTGGTATTTTCCGATCGTGATCAATTTATTGCTTTTTGTGGGGATCCAGTTCTTCTGTGTGCCGATCTTCGGAGAGACTGTAAGACAATATGGCGATTACTTCTTATGTAACGACTTGGCTAATATCCTTTTTGTGACTGTTGCACAGATAATTGGGTGGTCGCTGCTCAATTGCTTGTGTTTTATCTTCTCACAAGTCATCAAGAATAAATACCTATATTCCTTTACACTGATAATATTTACGATAGGTGCATTGATATTTTCGTCTGTTGTATTCGCCGGTTTCATTGCCCCATACGAATACGTCATAGCAACATTCACACCATTCACATTATTGACCAGTGGGCTAATGGCTTTGTGGTGGATCCCGGCAGGGCTTCCGATGATCCTTGTTGTAGTGGGATCGATTTTATTTTTCAGTTTGCTTATCTGGTTGATGATAAGAACACTTATCAAAAACGGCGGTGTTTTATATGTTAAAAAGTTTAAATAAAGTATTTTTTACTAACAAATATCACATTGTCTTAAATATCGTTGCAATATTGATTGTGTTATATTATTTTCAGCAGAATTGGCATAGTGATGCAGTTTTATTTCTTGTTGTTGCCTATGCTAAATTCCTTGTGTTTACCAACATCTACTATGTATTGATGTTTTTTAGATATCGTTTTTATAATTCGATCAGGAATCTTACGATAATCCGATTATCTGAGAAGAATTATTACGAGAATATATTCAAGTACGAAAGCCTTATTTTAGCTGGATACTTTTTTCTTGTATATATTATAGGAGCGTTTATTTTAGGTACTGATCATTTAATGCAATATGTCGTACTAGTACTAATTTTTGGTCTAGCTCTGTGTTTAACACATGCAATTCATTTCATAGTGTTAATTTGGAAGAAAAATATATATATATATCATTTTGTATTACATATATTTTTCTAGCTATTTATAACTATGTTTTGTTTGATCGTATCTATGATTGGGTTTTTTAAGTAGGAAAGGAAATCGATCATGAATAAAGTTATTGAATTAAAGAATATCACTAAAGCCTTTGGTCCTAATGTCGTATTAGATGATATCGATCTTATGATAAGTAAGAATGATGTCATCTATATCCATGGTCCTAATGGTTGTGGTAAATCAACATTACTTAAGATAATAACCGGTCTATTACCGCAAGATAAAGGAACATTGTATATTGAGGCTGATGAGACTATCGGTGCACTTATAGAAAACCCTGAGTTTTCTAATTATTCAACGATCAAAGAGAATCTTGAATTCTTATATAATCTCAAAAATAAGATGGACTATAAGAAAGTTGAAGACTTGTGCAATAGATTTGAATTAGATCTATATGATAAGAAGAATGTCAAAAACTATTCTGTCGGTATGAAGCAGAAGATGGGGATCATCCAAGCGATCATGGAAGATCAAAGTATCATCCTATTAGATGAACCTACAAGAGGTTTAGATGATAGATCAGTCATCGTCTTTCAAGATATCATGCAAGAACTGATAAAGGATAATAAGACCATCATCATCGCCGCTCATGACTACATCGATATCGGTTATAATCGAAAGATCGAATTAAAAAGTGGTAGATTGTATGAGGATCAATAGATTAGTGATATTATCGCTCATCTATCTATTGGTATATATCGTATTATTTGCCCAGTTTCATTTTGATCCTAAGATGCTTATCGATTTTATCCAGTTAGATAGTTCATTATTTATGCATACCATTACGGTACAGATAGAATTTATCGGTCTACAGATCTTTAAGTTCTGCTTGATCAACATGTATATCGATTTTTATATCCAACTCAAAGAGATGATCGATATTCGAAAAGGTAATTATCGCTCTATTCTATTTAAGCAGATCATGATCTGTGCACTTATCATCATGCTTCCCGATATCCTTTTGATAAGGGGGATCTCAGGAGTGATCAGAGTGATACTCAATATATTGGTCTTTACCGTATTGTATATAGTTCAACTTACATCAAAGAATAAGATAGTGTTCGCTACTTCACCGCTTATCTATTGTGTTTTACTCATCTTTATCAATCAATCTACTATCTAGTGCATATAAGGGGTGTCAAGCTGTGATTGACTTATAGGTCATTTTGATAGTATTATATTTAGGCATATTCAGGAGGTGAAAGAGAAGTGATTAACATATTACTGCTTATCGTATCTGCACTTTTGATCTTATTATCTCTGTTACAAAGCGGTAAATCCGATGGTCTGGGAGCTTTCACCGGTTCAAATGATCTGGGTCTGTTCGCTAATGTAAAGGAAAGAGGTCCTGAGAAGATATTATCGCATGCGACTTTGATCTTGGGGATCATCTTCTTTATCTTAGTGATCGTAGCGAGAGTGATCTAAAAGTAGGGCCATGCCCTTTTTTATTTTATGCGTGAAATAATATTGGAATATCTCAGTAATAAAAGAGGTGGTGATGATGTCCATGGGATCATGGACCATTTTGGCATCGATGATATAAGAAAGGTGATCATCACTTTGAATGAATTGGAAGATCAGAATATGATCTATCGTGATAAAGATGATATCTATCATGATCTTGATGAGTATGGGATAAAGGAAGGGACAGTCATCATCAGGTTTAACGGCAATGCCTTCATTGAGAAAGAAGACGGTAAGATCAAGGATCTGAACAGTGCTTTACCGCTTGACAGTGTCTGGTACAGAAAAGAAAAAGGCGGTATCAGGATCATTAAGATCTTGAAGCGTTATACAAAATATATCACCGGTAATATCTATTACTATCATCGAAACTATCATTTCAAAGTCGATGATGAAAGATACAGAGGTTTTAAGATCAGTAATTTCAATGAGTATCGCTTAAAAGACCATACATCAGTCCGTTGTGTCATCACGGATTATGTGAATAGGATCATGAAGATCGATATGGTCGTAGGTGAATTGACTGATCCGCGGATCAGTGAAAAGATGATCGTTGCGAAAGCCGGGGTGCCGGTAGCTTTCGGTGATGCCGTATTGAAAGAAGCCAGGCGCTTAAGACTTGATATCGATGATCGCAAGGATTTAAGTGATCTTCTGACGATCACGATCGATGGGGACAGCGCTAAGGACTTCGATGATGCGATCAGCCTCAAAAGAGATGATGATGGTTATATCCTCTATGTCCATATTGCCGATGTCTCCTACTATGTCAAAGAGGGATCGAAGCTCGATATGAGCGCTAAAGAGCGGGGAACTTCGATCTACTATACCGATCAGGTGATCCCGATGCTGCCGGAGGAATTATCCAATGAATTATGTTCTTTGAAGCCTCATGAACCAAGGCTCGCTTTAACAGTGGAGATCCACTATGATCCTGAGGCAAATGTATTAGATACCATGTTTTATCCATCGCTGATCAGATCGGATTATCGGATGACCTATCATACGGTCAACAGAATGATCGATAAGGATCAGGAAGTATGCGAGGAATATCATGAGCTTGTCGGCATGATCGATGATGCCCTGGATCTATCGGAAAAAATACGCAAAAAGCGTGATGATGACGGAACCATCAGCTTCGATGATGAAGAGAGTGAGTTTATTATGCAGGATGGTAAAGTCATCGATATCAGAAGAAGGGAAAGAGGAAGAGCGGAGATGATCATCGAAGACTTTATGATCGCTGCCAATGTTGAAGTAGCCAGATATATGCATCATCTCGATCTGCCGATGATCTATCGTGATCATGATCGACCCAAAGAAGATAAGATCATCGATCTTTTTGATATGCTCTATACACTTGGATATAAGGTCAAAGGTGATCATTACAGCGTCTATCCCAAACAATTACAGGATTGTCTGAGACATTTCAAAGATACCGAGCTGGAAAGTATCATCAGTAAGCTGATGTTGAGGTCGATGGCTAAAGCTGTCTACGATGATACATGTACCGGTCATTTCGGTCTGGCACTTAGCGATTATTGTCACTTTACATCGCCGATCAGAAGATATCCGGATCTGATGGTCCATCGTATGCTGCGCAAATACATCTTCAAAGGCAATTATGATGAATATGATAAAGATAAAAGAAGGATGCATGATATCGCCGCCAAGTGTTCCGATACGGAAAAAAGAGCGGTGCAGATCGAAAGAGATGTCAGGGATGCCAGGTGTGCCGAGTATATGCATGAGCATATCGGTGAGGTCTATGACGGTATCATCAGCGGGGTGACCGGTCATGGCTTATATGTCAGATTGCCTAATACCGTTGAAGGTCTTATCAGTATCGGCGATCTTGAAGGCTATTATGTATATGAAGAAAAGACGATGACTTTGGTATCCGCTGATAAGATCTATCGGATAGGTGATAAGATAAAAGTAGAAGTCATCGACAACTACTACGATCGACAGGGAGTGTATTTTAGGATATATGGAGAAGGTAAAAGAGATAGCGAATAACCGGAAAGCATATCACGATTATATCATCTTGGATAAATACGAAGCCGGTCTTGTCCTGACGGGCACGGAGATCAAGTCGATCCGCAAGGGCAAAGTACAGTTCAAAGATGCCTATGTGTCATTCAGCGGTGGCGAGGCCTATATCAAGGATATGCACATTGCCGAATACAAAGAGGGAAATCGCTTTAATCACGATGAGACAAGAGAACGTAAACTGCTCTTGCACAAAAGTGAGATCACCAAGCTTTTCAGCAAGTGTCGGCTCAAAGGATATACGGTGATCCCTTTGCGTCTTTATCTGAAAAGCGGTCTAGCCAAGATGGAGATCGGTCTTTGCCAGGGAAAGAATATCCATGACAAGCGGGAATCGGATAAGATCAGATCGATGGAAAGGGAGATCGCCAAAGCGATGAAGTATTGACAACCCTTACACTTTTAATTATCATCAACTTATAAAAGCAGAGAAAAGAAGAGTACCGGGTGTATAACTTCAAAGAGAGTCCCTGTATGGTGAAAGGGGATAAGGGAGCGAACGGGAAGATGGTCTTGGAGCAGTGATGTCGATATTAGGCATCAACGGGTGCGCCTGTTCTAGCGCTAGAGTATGATGGTACTCGAAGAGGTGTCTCAGACACGAATCAAGGTGGTAACACGGTGCAAGTCGTCCTTAGGGGCGGCTTTTATTTGTTTATGGGGGTGGATATGATAGAGATCTGGCATGTATCAAAAAGTTATGGCAATATCAAGGCAGTCGATGATGTATCGCTCACTATTCGTGATGCGGAGATCTTTGGGATCGTCGGTTACAGCGGCGCCGGCAAGTCGACCTTGTTGAGGACGATCAATCAGTTAGAGAAGGTCGATGAAGGAGAGATATGTATCGATGGTGTCGACGTCACGAAGTTGAGCTATGATGAACTAAGGACGAAAAGAAGAAAGATCGGGATGATCTTTCAGCATTTTGATCTTCTGTGGTCGAAGACGGTCCTTGATAATATCGCTTTTCCTTTGGAACTTATAAAGATGAACAAAAAAGAGCGAAGGGAAAAGGCTAAGGAAGCAGCGATCAAGGTCGGCCTTGAAGACAAACTCGCTGTCTACCCAAACGCATTGTCCGGCGGTCAGAAACAAAGAGTCGCGATCGCCAGAGCCCTTGTCTTCGATCCTGATATCCTATTGAGCGATGAAGCGACCAGTGCACTTGATCCGAAGACTACCGATGATATATTGGAATTATTGATGAAGATAAATAAAGAGTATAAGATCACCATCGTCCTTATCACTCACCAGATGGAAGTGGTCCAGAAGATCTGCCATCGCTTGGCGGTAATGGCCAAGGGAAAGGTCATCGAGGAGGGCAGTGTCTATGATATCTTCAAAGACCCGCAAAAAGACCTCACGAAAAAACTGATCCAGACGGTCGATACCGGCCTTGATGTCGAAAAGATGGCCGGTGAATTAAAGATCCGCTATCCGGAAGGTCATCTGTTAAGACTTACTTTTGACAGTAAAAGCAGCGGTGAGCCGATCTTGTATGAAGTGGGCAATAAGTTACACATTCCCTTCAATATCGTCAGCGCCAATATCAAGAATACGCAAGTCGGTCCGTTGGGTGTCATGTATATCCACATCGAGAAAAGACATGATATCGGAAGGATCGTCGAAGAGCTGCTTAAAGATGATGTGAAAGTGGAGGTGATATAGATGTTCTATGAAGCGTTTTTAGAAACGATATATCTGACGATCGTACCCCTTGTCTTTGCCTGTGTCTTTGGCTTCATCATCGGTACACTGATCTTTATCGGGACAAGCGGGATCTTAGAAAGAAAGTCCGGACTCATGACCTTCATCAGCAAGGTCTGTGATAGTCTTGTCAATATCCTGCGCTCGATCCCCTACCTGATCCTGATCGTATGGATGCTTCCGATAACCGCTTTTCTGACTGGCAGTGTCATCGGTACAAAGGCTGCCATACCGGCCTTGGTCGTCAGTGCGACACCTTTCTTTGCCAGGATGGTGACCATTGCCTTCAGTGAAGTCGATCACGGGGTCATTGAAGCCAGCAGGGCGATGGGTGCCGGTACTTTCGATATCATCATCAAGGTCCTGATCCCGGAAAGTCTCCCGGCTCTTGTTTCAAGCATCACCGTAACGGCGATCAATCTGGTCTCATATAGTGCGATGGCGGGAGCGATTGGTGCCGGTGGTCTAGGCTTTGAGGCTTATCAGTACGGTCTAGCCAGACGGAATGAAGAACTGATGTTTATTGCGACGATCCTGATCGTCATCATCGTCTTTGCGATCCAGATCATCGGTGATCGCTTAGTCAGAAAATTTGATAAAAGAGGAGGATAGAAAAATGAAAAGATTATTGGTGTTATTATTAGGTCTTCTGTTGTTGGCCGGTTGTGCCGGACAAGAGGAAGATAACGTGATCCGGGTATCGGCGACGGCAGAGCCGCATGCGACGATCTTAGAATTTGCCAAGCCGTTATTGGAAGAAAAGGGTTATACTCTTGAGATCGAGATCTTGGATAATTACTTCATCTTCAATCGGGCTCTGGATAATGGTGATGTGGATGCCAACTATTTCCAACATCGTCCTTTCTTTGAAAATGAGGTTGAAGAGTATGGCTATGATATCGTCGATGCCGGCGGTATCCATATCGAACCGTTTGGCATCTATTCCAAGAAATATCAAAGCATCGATGCGATCGAAGACGGTGCCAGAGTCATCATCTCCAATTCGGTGGCTGATCATGGCCGTATCCTTTCGATCCTGGCTGATGCGGGAATCATCACCTTGAAGGATGATGTCGATATCCTCAATGCGACGGTCGATGATATCATCGACAATCCGAAGGCGTTAGTCTTTGAAGAAGTCAATCCTGAGCTTGTCACAACGGCATATGATGCGGATGATGGTGATCTTTTCGCGATCAACGGCAACTATGCGATCGGGGCAGGCTTGAATCCGATCGAAGATGCCCTGATCTTAGAAGAGGGCGACAGCAGCAATCCATATGTCAATATCATCGCCTGCCGAAAGGGTGATGAGGAAAGTGACAAGATCAAAGCTCTTGTCGAAGTATTGCATTCAGAAGAGGTCAAGGACTATATCATCGAGCACTTCTCCGGTTCGGTCATTCCGGTCGAATAGGTATAAGCGGCGTCATTACGACGCCGTTTATATGTTTATAAGTAAAGGAATATTAAAGATCTACTAAAAAAGGTCCGCTTATACCTCAGTGAGCTCATAAAAATATAAGGGACCGTATATATTTTATCATGCCGGTATTCAAAAATATACCGGTCTTTTGGATCTGATTCAGATGATCTCATAAAGAAACAGGATAAAAGGCAAAGTGAATATCGATAAGACAGTTGTCATACAGACAGTCGCGGAAGCATATGTATAGTCGCTGCCGCTCCTTTTTGCCGCCATTGCCACACTGATCGCCGCGGGACAGGATGCCAGGATGACGATGGTGTAGATGATCTTCTGATCAAGGGAATCCGCAAAAGAAAGCAGAAAGACGGTGATCAGGGGCAATACCAGCAGTCGGAATACGGATGACTTCATGATCCTTTTGAGATCATTTTTGATCATTGAAGTTTTTATTCTTGCAATATATGTACCAAGGATGATCATCGCCAGCGGTGTATTGATGTCTGTAAGCTCGGATAGGACATCTTTAAGGATGTCCGGTATCTTGATACCTGTACTATAGATGATGATCCCTACGATAAAGGCGATCATAAACGGTGATCTGATGAGCGATGATATCTTAAACCGGCTGTGTCCGCTCAACAGTGATTCACCATAAGTCCATTGCAAGATACTGCTTACAGCCATAAAACCGGCTGTATAGAAGACAGCACTGTCATCGATCAGAAAAGTAACTAACGGTATCCCGATAAAACCGGCATTGGTGATCATGGCAGCATTTTCACCGACCGGATCATCTTTAAAGAACAGATGTGCTGTGATGACAAAGATCGCATGAAGGATAAGCGATATGATGATGCTTATAATAAGGCCCAGCGACATGTCATCCTCATAATGATTGGTATAGGCGTTGAGGATCGTAAGGGGAAGGATGATCCTGATGAGCAGATCAGTGATCCCATCGACCGCTTCGTTTTTTAAGATCCTTTTTCTATAGAGCATAACACCGATCGCGATCATCAGATACATCGTCATGATCGCTTTGAAAATGACTGCCATATATCATCCCCCCTATTATCTTCAGCAATACTAGCAGATATTTATTCCTGATGGAAAGAATATTGATCATTTCAGGTATATTTAGCATTTATAAGCTCTATTATATGGTAAAATCGCTAAGACACGGGGGAATGATATATGTTGTTTGTATGCGATCTGGATGGAACATTG
>CASEHR010000003.1 GCA_949287785.1 uncultured Bacillota bacterium
GGACACGCGATCGTCGGTCTTAATCTGCCGGATGGTGCTATTGTACAGAAAGTTACGATTATTCCGCGTGGTAATGCCGGCGGTTATAACCTGATCACACCGCGTAAGGAACGGATCTTGAATACAAAAAGTGAACTTCTCGATACAATCACATCTTATATGGGTGGCAGATGTGCCGAAGAGATCTTCTTTGATGACATCACTACCGGTGCTAGCGGTGATATCGACAGTGCTACAAAGCTGGCTAAAGATATGGTTACTCATTATGGGATGAGCGATTTAGGACCGGTCATGTATGATCATGGATCACAAAATGTCTTCTTGGGTCGTGATTACAACTCACCGAGCAATGTCTCTTCCCAAGTTGCCTTCGAAATTGATCAGGAAGTCCGAAAGATCATCGATCTGTGTCATGACAAGGCTGCATCAATCATCAATGATCACAAAGACGATCTCATCAAGATCGCAGATGCGCTGATCGTCAATGAAACACTGACGGCTGAAGAGATCAATGACATCCTGGATGGTAAACTCATTGTTAAAGATAACCGATTGGTTAAGGAACAAACGCAAGAAGCTGAATAATTCAGCTTCTTTTAAGGAGAAGATATGACAAGTTATGGAATAAGAGGAATGGTCAAAGATCGCCATATCCGCATCTTGGCGTGTGATACAAAAGAAATTGTTTCCTACGCCCAAAAAGTACACGATATGTTCCCGACATCGACGGCAGCATTAGGAAGAGTGATGTCGATAAGTGCTCTGATGGCGATGAATATTAAGGAATCAGACGAGAAGATCCAGGTACAGATCGATGGCAATGGTCCGATCGGCAATATTTTCGTGGAAGCTAAAAGCAGCGGAGATATCAAAGGCTATGTGCAGGATCCAACTGTCTACCTAAAATATAATGATACCGGCAAGCTGGCGGTTGGTCTGGCGGTTGGAACCGATGGGTTCTTAAAGGTCTCGCGTTTCAGCGGTTTTAGTGAACCTTTCTCTTCACAAGTCGCTTTAAGGACCGGAGAGATCGGTGACGATTTTGCTTACTACTTCGCTCTTTCCGAACAGGTTCCTTCACTTGTAAGCGTAGGCGTCTTAGTTGATGTCGATCATACGCCGAAGGCTGCCGGTGCACTTATCGCGCAGCTTTTGCCCGATCATACGGAAGATGATATTGAGTACCTCGAAACGATCCAGAAGGAGATGCAGCCGATTTCCTCACTTCTGGATAAAGGAATGATAATCGAAGAGGTTACCGGAATGTACTTCAAAGATGTTCAGATCATGCAAAGACAAGAACTCCATTATCATTGCGATTGCAGCAGAGAACGCTTTTTAAGAGGACTGATGACCCTTAATAAAAACGACCTTGATGAGATTCTCACGGATGAAAAGATCACGATAAAATGTGAATTCTGCGATAAGATCTATGAATTCACCAAGGACGATATCCTGGAATATCAGAATCATGTTCAAAATCGGTGATATCAAGATCGATTCAAAGATCGTTGCCGGTCCCATGGCCGGCATATCCAATGCCGCTTTCCGAGAACTGTTATATGAGAATAATGCTGATCTTGTATATACGGAGATGGTATCTGATAAGGCGATAATTTATCAAAACGAAAAGACCTTGAAGATGTGTGAGATCGACGATCGTTTCCATCCGGTAGTTATTCAGCTTTTCGGCAGTGAAGTTGATTCTATGGTCAAAGCCGCCGTATACCTTGATCGGTTCACAAACGCTGATATCATAGACATTAATATGGGTTGCCCAATGACTAAAGTGATCAAGACCGGTGCCGGCAGTGCCCTGATGCGAACACCGGACCTTGCGGTTGAGATCGTGGACAATGTAATAAAGAATGTCCGTAAACCGGTCACAGTGAAAATGCGACTCGGATTCAATGCAGATGATATGAATTACCTATCACTTGCCCAAAAATTGGAGGGAGTCGGTGTCAAAGCGATTGCACTTCATGCACGGACAAGGTCTCAGATGTATGAAGGTAAAGCTGACTGGTCACATGTTAAAAGACTGAAGGCGGCGTTGAACATACCTGTTTTTGGCAATGGTGATTTAAGAACAGTCGATGAAGTAAAGATGAGGCTGGATAAAACAGGATGTGATGCGGTAATGATCGCCAGAGGATTAGTCGGTGACCCATTTCTGATTAAGAAAGCAGATGCTTATTTACATGATGGGACCAGATATGAAGTAACCATCGATGAAAGATTTGAAACCTGTCTGAATCACGCCGCTAAATTGTGTGTACTGTATGGTGAAGGAACAGGCATCAGAATGATGCGTGAAATAACACCACACTATCTTAGGGGATTACCAAACAGCGCTAAAGTCCGCTCTTTATCAAATCATATCTCGACATATGAAATGCTGAAGGAATTGCTGGATGACTATAAAAAAACTTTGGTGTTTTAAGCTATCCTTAAAGTTCATGATGTACGATCTAAATGCAGAGGGACAACCTCTTTGATATATATCTCCTTATTTATGGCAGCCTGCAGGCTGTCTTTTAAAATATAAATTAATAGATATCTGTATGATCAGATCATGCTGAATGTATTTGATATCAAGGTTCAGTATAACAGAGAGTTATCTAAGCTTTTACTGACATATCTGATGACAGGATAAAGCGTATAGCATGTATTACCAAAGCGTCAAAAAAAACAAGCTCTATCTGAGCTAATGAAAAGATCCAGTTGAGGATATTTTGTTTGGTACTTTTGAATACTCTGGCACTTTTTTGTCGCTTTATAATTAAAAAAGTACTGATTATTCAGTACTTTGTGAACGATAAGTGGTGCGCGTGAAGGGACTCGAACCCCCAAGCTCGCGCAATAGATTCTAAGTCTATCGTGTTTACCAATTTCACCACACGCGCATGCTAGAGTATTGTACGATAATCAATTTAAAAAAACAAGTCACATTGCATGTAAATTTTACAATGCTTGTACTATAATTGTGTCGATGAAAGAGAGGGTATGAAAATGGATAAGATATTAGTAGAAACATCAGCACGTCATGTGCATCTGACAAAGGAACAAGTTAAAACATTATTCGGTGAAAGCCATGAATTAACGGTAAAAAAATATCTGTCTCAGCCTGGTCAATTTGCTTGTGAGGAAAAAGTAGTTGTCAAAGGCCCAAGAGGAGAGATGAAGATGTCGGTCCTTGGCCCTGAAAGAAGTGCTGCCCAAGTTGAAGTATCGCTTACTGATGCGAGGGCTTTAGGTGTCGAAGCTCTGATTCGAGAATCAGGCGATATAGAAGGAACAAACGGTGTAACTTTAATCGGGCCTGAGGGAGAAGTTGTTCTGGATAAAGGGGTCATTGCAGCAAAGAGACATATCCATATGACACCTGCCGATGCAGAGAAATACGGTGTTCAAAACGGAGATATCGTATCCGTGAAGATCGATAGCAACGGCCGTAGTCTTGTCTTTGGCGATACTGTCATCAGAGTTTCGGAAAAGTTTGCTTTAGCTATGCATATCGATACCGATGAATCCAATGCAGCCGGTCTGAAAGGCAACGCTGAAGGCGAGATCGTTAAATGAGTGAAAGCTATATCTTAGAAAACGATAAGATCAGATTGACGATCAGCACCGACGGAGCGCAGATCTACAACTTCGTATATAAAGAGGACGGAAGTGAAAGGATCTGGAATGGTGATCCGATTTATTGGAAACAACGTAATCCGATTCTCTTTCCGCAGGTCGGCAATACATACAATAAAATACAGGTGTTTAAAGGTAAGGAGTGTCATATGGGCAATCACGGATTTGCCCGTTATAGCACCTTTACATTGTCGTCTCAGGACAATGATTCACTAACGTTACGGTTAACTGATGATGAAAACACCTATGATCAATATCCCTATCATTTTACGATGGAGGTAAAATATACGCTTCACGGCGCAAAGGTCGAGATCGCCTATCGAATTACCAACGATGATGACGAGGTCATGCCTTTTGGCTTTGGTCTGCATCCGGCTTTCAGATGTCCGATCTATGATGGTGAATCGTTTGATGATTATCAACTGGTCTTCTCATCATACGAAGGAGAGGGATATCCCGAACTCGATCTCATTAAAGATCATAAGATCGACTTAAATTATGATATATTTGATCGTTTCCCTACGATCGTCTATCATGATCTGACAAGCAATACGATCAGTTTGTCAAATGGCAAACACGGTATGCATGTAAGTGCGGTCGGATATCCGTTTTGGGGCATATGGACACCAAAAGCACCATTTGTCTGTATCGAGCCTTGGTTTTCTCATGGCGACGAAGCTGAAAATGATATACCTTTTGATCAAAGAGAAGGTATTATCAATCTTTCGCCGGCCGATACATTCTACTGTGCCTATTCGATCGAAGCTTTCTAGGGCATTATATTTGTCTTATATAAAAAGTATCGATACAATAAGCACATAGAAAAAGGAGTGTAAGATATATGCAGATTGTAAATAAAGATGAATTCCAGAAGATCATCAGCAATGGATATACCTTAGTTGATTTTTATGCCGATTGGTGCGGTCCGTGCAAGATGCTGGGACCGGTATTGGAAGAGGTCGACAAGGAATATCCTGATGTCGATTTTATCAAAGTGAATGTCGATAATGAAGCGGAATTGGCAGCAACTTATAAGATCATGTCGATACCGGCGGTGTTCTTGTTTAAGGATGGACAGATGGTCGCAAAGACCGGTGGTCTTCAGCCAAAGGAAAATATAAAGTCATTTATCGATCAAAACAAAGACTGATCGGATGGTCCCCAAAGCGGGACCTTTTTTATTAGGTATTGTTTTTTTATATTCTACGTATATAATATGTCTTGTTTATCAAACAATATGTTTAGTACAGCTAAACAGATGTAAAGGGGGGATCGGATGGATATCGGTAAACGAATCAAACAACTCAGAATGAAAAACGGTCTTACTTTAGAAGAGCTGGCTTCCAGATCTGAGCTTTCCAAAGGTTTCTTGTCGCAATTGGAGCGTAATCTTAC
>CASEHR010000004.1 GCA_949287785.1 uncultured Bacillota bacterium
ACGGATGAAATATTGAAGAAATATGATCACGTAGAGGTCAAGATCGAAAGAGTCAATGGTACGGTATGTCCGCGTTGCTGGAATATTACTGAAGAGACCGATGAAGATGGCTTATGTACCAGATGCCATCATGTATTACACGATTAGTAAAAAAGACTCTCCTTTCATAAAGGAGAGTCTTTAGCGGTTTATGATTATTAAAGAGCTAGACAAAAGACCTATAAAGATTATCCGGTTCCGATCGAATATGATACCGACAGTTACTATGACCTTATCTTTGATGGTCCCAGTATCGAGATCAGGCTCAAGTCGCTGGATCATATATATCACCATCATAAAGACGATCTTTCGGAACGTCTTTATCAGGAGTGGCTGGATAATGCGGTCGCTTACGGAGCTTTTGAAGAGGAAAGACTTATCGGTGTCATCGAGTTGGGGATGGAATACTCCAAAAGACTAGTCGTCAATCTTCTGTATGTCGATCGGGAATTTCGACGAAAAGGTGTAGCTGAAGCCCTGATGAATAAAGCTAAAGCGATAATGTATGAAAACAATATCCGGTCTATAATCCTGGAGACACAATCATGCAATGTGAAAGCCATCGCCTTCTACCTCAAACAAGGTTTTAGGCTCATCGGTTTTGACACGATCTGTTACAGTAATCACGATATCGAAAATAAAGAAGTCCGTCTCGATTTCGGCTTTATCAATGATCGCTATGCCGGATGACGAAAATGGTATTGGCAGTATTGTGATGATACTGATTGTTTTATACGGTATTAGACCATAAAAGGTTTATCGCTAAACGGGCCTTGAATGCCGGTATTTCAAAAGATTTCGTATATCACTGATTAAAAAGAAGAACTCGTAAGTTCTTCTTTTTAATTGATCAGATATGGATCGCTCCGTATTTACGAATGCTCATCGGATAGATGAAACTACGATCAAAGTATTGTGACATATATTCTATGAATTCATCTTTATCCTCTTTGGCAATGAGGCAAGTCACCGTTCCTTTGAAGCCGCCGCCGTGGATCCTGCAGGTTCCTTTGTGACCTCGATCGATGAAATTGCGGATAAGCGCAAGGGCAAGGGCTACTTTTTGTTCGGTCGGAGCGTTATTGCAATAACAGTTCTCCAATTGCTCAAATGATGATCTGCCGGATGCATCGATGAGATCGATGATCTTATCAAAATCTTTCTCGCCAATCGCCTTGGACATATTATCAACGCGCTCTATCTCCTTATAAAAGTGGATCGCTCGAAGTTTTGCCCGGTCATTATTGATCTTGTTCAGGTTTTTCAACAGTGTTTCAAGATCACTATCACAAAGTCTTTCGACTCCTAATGCTTTGGCTGCTTCTTTCATCTCATTTGGAATTGATGAATATTCTGCATTCAAATCGGCGTGGCTTTCACCTGTGTTGATGATGAACAGCTGATATCCCATATCATCAAATGAGAACGCCAGTTTTTCATATTTTGGATCCTTAGGATCTTTGAAATCAAGCAAAACCGGCCCACCGATCGCACAAGCCATCTGATCGAGCATGCCGCTGGCTTTAAACCAATAGTTATTTTCGGCATATTGACCAATTTTAGCGTAGTCGGATACAGTCATTTTTTCGCCATTGAAGAAGTAGTT
>CASEHR010000005.1 GCA_949287785.1 uncultured Bacillota bacterium
TCTTCAAAATCAGAGACGGCAGGTTTACGTAGCCAAAGTTCGGTAAGACCGGCAAACCAGCCGGCTGCCAAAAGCGGATTGATGGCAGTGAAGGGGGCAACGACAAAGGAGACGATGATCGTCAACGGGTTGGCTAAGGCCATGATCGATCCGAGCGCAGCGCCGACGCCGCAGAACAGGAACCAGGACAATATCTGATCGATGCCGGTCTCAAAACTTTGGATGAAGCTGTAGATGATCATGAGGACAAGAGCGATAGGGATGCCCCATTTTAGAAGTGTGCCGATCAAGCTCTTTTTCTTAGTGAGATCACAAAGCTCATCAATATCGATATCTTCATTGATATGGCTGATAATGCCGTTTGCATGCGCGGCACCGATGACAGCCACGATCTTCTTGCCTTGGGCTGTCCTGATCTTTTCAGCCAGATACATATCTCTTTCATCGACCAGGATCCTTTTGACATTGGGGAATTCTTTCCCGATCTCATTCATGGCGGCATCTAAGACATCGGACTTCTTCAGGTTATCGAGGTCTTCTTCACTGATGTCTTCATCATCGAAGATCGAAAAGATGATGGTCGCCAGGAGTTTGCATTTTTCCCAGAGGCCGAGGTTGTACCAGATGCGCTTGAAAGTCGTGTTGATGTCACGGTCAGCCAGCACTAAAGGAATATCCTTTTCTTTGGCAAGATCCATCGCTTTGACCATCTCTCCGCCGGAATCAGTCGCCATTTTACCGGCCATCCGTCTTTGAAAAGATCCTAAGATCATATTCACCAGCAAAAATCCGACTTTGCCGCTTTTGATCACTTCCTTGATATCCGTTTGTTGCCAGGTATCATTATGGTCGAGTTTACGATAACGGTCTTCATCAAGCTCGATGCAGATCGCATCCGGACCGATCGTTTCGATCGTGTCTTTGACATCGTCAACGCTGTTTTTAGAGACATGGGCGGTCTTGACGAGATATATCGTTTTATCGCCGTAATTTACAGTTACTACATTTTCACTCATGAGTGGTATTATACCATAGTTGCAGCATTTAGGTTTTCGTTTACTCGCATTATCATGTGTTATAATATAAAAATCAAGGAGGTAGCGCATGCCTGATTACTCGATTAGTGTGACCCTTAGGAGCATATGGACGATGTCAAGGATCTTCTTCGATGTCGCCATCATGTGGTTTGTTATATATTATGCGATAAAATTTGTCAGAAACAATTCCCGGATGATCCAGATCTTCAAAGGTATCATCCTCATCCTTATCGTCAACGGTCTGGCTCGTCTTTTGGGTTTGACGACTGTATCCTATTTCTTCGATATGTTTATCAACTGGGGATTTCTGGCGATCATCATCATCTTCCAACCGGAGATCCGCGGTGTTTTGGAGCGGATCGGTAAGACCGGTGTCTTTTCGAAGATCACAAGTCTTCTGTCCAATGAAAAAGAACGGCTTGTCGATGAGGTATATAAAGCGGTCATGGTGCTGAGCGAAGAGTCGGTCGGCGCTTTGATATCGATCGAACAATCGCAATCGATGGAGGATTACATCAAGACCGGCATCGCGATCAATGCGACTGTGTCCAAGGAATTATTGACCAGTATATTTATCACGACGACACCGCTTCATGATGGAGCAGTCATCATCCAGGGCGATAAGATCGCTTGTGCCAGTGCTTATTTTCCGCCGACCAACGAAGATCTGCCTTCACGATACGGAGCCAGACATCGGGCGGCTTTGGGGATCGCTGAAGTTACCGATTCTCTGACGATCGTCGTTTCGGAAGAAACTTCCGGGATCAGTATTGCTGAAAAAGGGAAGATCTTCTCTGTCGATGAGACACAGCTGAAAGACTACCTGCGCAAGGTCATCCTCAATGATGAGATCGAGATCCGTGACGATACCAAACAGCGTACGAGTCTTTTCATCGACGATACGACTGAAGTCATCATCACCAAGAGTGAAGAAGAGACCAAACGCGGTTTCGATCTTTTCGGCAAAGAACGCCGCAAAAAGAAAAAGGCCAGAAATGCCAAAAAGGAAGTAGCGAGCGAGGTGGCGGCAAAAGTCGAAGAAGAGATGAAGATGCCGCGCAATAACCGCCGCAAATACGAATATTATCAGAATAAAGACAAAGCTGTCCTGGATGATGAAGAAGTCATCCAGATAGTAGATAATACAGGAGGTGACGATAATGGCCAAAAAGAATGACCGGACTCAGGATCAAAAAGTTGAGATCGCCAAAAAAATCGCCG
>CASEHR010000006.1 GCA_949287785.1 uncultured Bacillota bacterium
TTTTAATATTGATTTCAAAAACTTTATGATATATCAGATCAGACCAAAGTGTTCCAGAGCTTTCGGAATACCCTGCTTGTCGCAATCATCTGTGACATAGTCCGCGATCGCTTTGGTGACGTCATTCGCATTGCCCATCGCTATACCGATCTCAGCGGCTTTCAACATATCGATATCATTATCACTGTCACCGAAGGCCATGACTTCATCCATGGTGATGCCCAGTTTATCGGCTACCCATTTTAAGGCTTCTGATTTCGAGACATCACTGTTGAAGCATTCCCTTCCTTTATCATAAGAGTAGACACAGGTCATCGTCACGAGCTCATCGGCAGCTTTGGCCAACACATCGTTTTCACCGATCCAGAAACAGCCGACCGGCATCCCATGGGTCAGGTGATAATCACGGGTAGTTGAATAGTCGCTGATGAGTTTTGTGTAGAGTCCTTTAGGATCGTAGATGCTCATGTACAGATCATATTCGTTATAGGCGGCGATCTCTTTGGGATATTTGAAACCGATCCCAAAATGGTACTTGTCTGCCAGAGCGATGATCTTGAAAAAATTATCTTCACTCATCGGATAGGTCTTGATGATGTTGTATTCACCATCGGTGATCGCTCCTCCGTTGATACTGATGCAGTAGTCAGACTTGATCGTCTCAATGACGTCTTTCTGCATAAAAGTGACGATACGGCCAGTAGAGATGACGACTTTGATCCCTTTCTTTTCTAATGTCTTGATTGCCTCTTTGGTCATGTCATCGATCGTTGTGGTGCCTCTTGGGATAAGGGTACCATCGATATCAAACGCAACTAACTTAATACTCATAAATTTATTATACCATTAACACCAATTTAATGAATAATAGTGTATAATTGACTGGCTAAAAGGAGGTGGTGATATGGATGAAAGACCGCGAAGTATATTGACAGCACATATCACTGCTTCAATATACCTTTCTGAAATCATTTAATTAGGGAGGTCATAATGGAAAAGATAATCGAATTACTCAAAAACAATAACTTTAGTGAACTAAAGCTTTTACTTGCGGATATGAATCAGGCAGATATATCCGAGATCATCGATGAATTGGACAAAGAAGATGCAGCGATCGTCTTCAGACTTCTGAATAAAGATGAAGCAGCCGATGTTTTTTCGCGGATGGAGTCAGACACGCAAGAGCGCCTGGTCGAAGCGATGACCGATGATGAGATCAGAGATGTCATCAGTAAGCTTTATCTTGATGATGCTGCCGATCTGATCGAAGAGATGCCGGCTAATCTCGTCAAGAGGATCCTGGCTAATACATCAAATGATAAAAGAACGGCGATCAATGAACTTTTAAAGTATCCGGAGGACAGTGCCGGCAGTATCATGACGACAGAGTTTGTCGATCTCAAGGAGAATATGACGGTGAGTGAAGCATTTGACCGGATCCGTAAGATCGGTAAAGATAAAGAGACGATCTATACATTATATGTAGTTGATGATCAGAGACACTTAGTCGGTGTCCTTACCGTCAAGGAGCTGCTGCTGGCCGAAAAGGATGCGGGCGTCAGCGGCCTGATGGAAGACAATGTCATTGAGATCAATACTTTGATGGATAAGGAAGATGTTGCCAGGATGTTCGACAAGTACGACTTTCTGGCAATGCCGGTAGTCGACAGTGAAAAGCGTTTAGTCGGTATCGTCACTGTCGATGATGCGATGGATGTCATGCAGGATGAGGCCAGTGAAGACTTTGAGATCATGGCGGCGGTCACACCAAGTGACGATTCGTATTTTGATATGAGTGTTATCGAACACACCAAACACCGGATCGTGTGGTTATTGATCCTCATGCTCAGTGCGACGATCACCGGTTCGATCATCACCAATTACGAAGAGGCTTTTGCTTCGATCCCGATCTTAGTATCCTTCATTCCGATGCTGATGGATACCGGCGGCAATTGCGGCTCGCAAGCTTCGACACTGGTCATCAGGGGTCTTGCGACCGGTGAGATCGAGACCAAGGATGTCTTCAGGGTCTGGTTTAAAGAGATCAGGGTGGCGATATTGGTCGGTATCATCCTTGCAGTCGTCAATGGTGTGAGGATCGCGATCCAATATGATGATATTCTCTTAGCTCTTGTCATTGGGATAACTCTTATCTTGACAGTCATCTTGTCAAAATCACTTGGCTGTATCCTGCCTCTGGCGGCTAAAAAGCTGAATCTTGATCCAGCGATCATGGCTTCACCGCTTATTACCACAGTTGTCGATACATGCTCGATCCTCATCTATTTCAACGTTGCCGTTGCCTTATTCGGCATATAGATCTCAGGGAGCGAAAAGCTCCTTTTTTAAGTGCAAGATGCTGTTTGTCTAAATAGTGACCACGATAATGCTGTAAGGAAAACGTTTAATAATCACTGATATCACATCATAGAGGAATCTATCGCTTAAGGAGCAATTGTCGAAAGGGGCAACGATATAAATACAATAACAGATGACGATAAAAACATAATCGGATATACTCGTAATTCTTTCACTAAAAATAACAAGTGATAAAAATGCACTCATCGGATGATTGTGATATTATATATGGGCAAACTTAGGACAAGGTGTGATTCCTTACCGGCGGTATACCCCGCGGATCACGAAAGTGATGAACCTGTCAGATTCAGGTGGCGACAGTAAAGTCTGGATAACAGGAGTTTGATGTCTCGGGTTTGTAACCCGTTTTTTATTATTATGGCGATTATTGAAGTAAGAGATCTGCATTTTAGTTACAGAGAAGATATTGAAGCTGTAAAGGGCGTCAGTTTTAGTATTGAAAAAGGTTCATATACGACGATCTTGGGTCACAACGGTTCGGGTAAGAGCACGATCGCTAAACTGATCGCCGGTCTTTTGGAAGCTAAAAGCGGCGATATATATATCGATGGGCAAAGATTGAACATTGAAACGATAGGTGATATCCGTAAAAAACTCGGGATCGTCTTTCAGAATCCGGATAATCAGTTCATCGCTTCGTCAGTCCGTGAAGACATCGCTTTCGGACTTGAGAATTACTGTGTCGATCCTTTGAAGATGGATGATATCATCAACAGGTATGCAGAGCTTGTCGGCATGAAAGAAAACCTGGATAAAGAACCATCCAATCTTTCCGGTGGTCAGAAACAGCGGGTGGCGATCGCCGGTATTCTGGCGATGCATCCGTCGATCGTCATTTTTGATGAGGCTACCAGTATGCTCGATCCGACCGGTAAAGAAGAGATCAAGAAGATCATCTATGATCTTCACGGAGATGATAAGCTCACCATTCTGTCGATCACTCACGATATCGAAGAGGCTTTAAAGAGCGATCATATCATCGTCATGAATGAAGGCAAGGTCTATAAGACCGGTAAGCCGCATACGATCTTCAACGATGCAAAGGGGTTACGGGCGATCGGTCTCGATATTCCTTTTACCTATAAGGTCAAAGAAGCAATGCAGAAAGAAGGGATCGATATCCCGTACACGGATACGATCGAAGAATTA
Organism: uncultured Bacillota bacterium; assembly: GCA_949287785.1. Taxonomy (GTDB): domain Bacteria; phylum Bacillota_I; class Bacilli_A; order Erysipelotrichales; family Erysipelotrichaceae; genus JAHHTG01. The sequence continues at coordinate 3,529 of CASEHR010000006.1, forward strand.
GCGGAGGTGCTATGGTCAGATTTGAAAGCCTGAGTTATATCTACGCCAAGGACATGCCCTATGCGACGACCGCTATTGAAGATATCGATCTTGAGATCGCAAAGGGGAAGATCACGGCGATCATCGGCAAGACCGGCAGTGGTAAAAGTACGCTGATCCAGCATCTCAACGCTCTGTTGCTTCCTACTAAAGGTAAGCTCATCATTGAGGATCATGTGATCGAAGCCGATAAGAGAGCCAGCGATCTGAAAGCTCTGCGTAAAAGAGTCGGACTTGTTTTTCAATTCAGTGAATATCAGTTATTTGAAGAGACGATCCTGAAAGATGTCGCTTTTGGGCCGAAGAATTTCGGTTTCGGTGAAGAAGAGGCGATCGAAAAGGCCAAAGGTGCTTTGAAGCTGGTCGGTCTGGATGAAACGTATTATGAAAGAAGTCCGCTCGATATAAGCGGTGGTCAGAAGAGAAGGGCGGCAATCGCCGGTATTTTAGCGATTGATCCGGAGATCATCGTTCTGGATGAGCCGACAGCGGGACTTGATCCCAAGGGTTCAAAGGAGATGATCGGGCTTTTCTATAAATTGAATAAAGAATTACACAAGACGATCATCTTGGTTACCCATGACAATGAGATCGTCTACAACTACGCTGATGAAGTCGTCTTATTGGATAAGGGACATATAATTGAAAAGAAGGATGCGAAGACCTTTTTTGAAGACACAGCGCTCTTGGAAAGACTTGATATCTTAAGACCGCAGATCATCGCCCTGAAAGAGGCGTTGAATAAAAAAGGTCTCAAGCTGGGTGATGATATCCACACCATTGAAGATCTGGCCGGGTATTGGAGGCAGCATGGATAAGATCGTTTTCGGTAAATACATACCTCTGGATACACCGGTCCACGCTTTGGATCCGCGGGCTAAGATCATCGCGATGCTGGTGGTCTTGGTCGCGATTTTTCTGCCGGCCGGCTGGCTTGGCTATGCCCTTATCGCTTTGGCTGTCGGGCTTGTCATCCTTTTGGCGAAGATCAGATTCAAAGTCATCTTCAGAGCGTTCAAACCAATGCTTTTTATGATGATCTTCTTACTGGTGGTCAATATTCTGAGTACTAAAGAAGGAATACTGCTTGTCGATATCGATATCTTCGGTGCAGAGTTCACGATCTATTCCGAAGCGATCATCGATACGTTATATATCGTCGTGCGCTTGCTTTTGATGATTATGATCACGACGATCCTGACGATGACGACCAAACCGCTCGATCTGACGCTGGGTATCGAATACCTCTTGACACCGCTCAAGGTCATTCATGTACCGGCGCACGAGATCGCGATGATGATCTCGATCGCGCTGCGCTTTATTCCGACGATCATCGAAGAGACGATGCGTATCATGAACGCGCAGAAGTCACGGGGCGTCGATTTCGAAGAGGGCAAATTGAAAGAGAAGATCAGTGCGATCGTCTCTTTGATCGTGCCGCTTTTCTCGGTGTCATTGCAAAGGGCTGATGAATTGGCCAATGCCATGGAGGCCAGGGGTTATGCGCCCGATGGACCAAGGACCCGTTACCGTCGCTTGCAATATGCGCTCAGAGATTATATCTTGCTGGCGGGTGCTGTTATCATCCTTGCGGTCATGGTCGTCCTGGCTTTTGTCATATGAGATATAAATGCACAGTCGCCTATAAGGGCAATCGATATGTCGGCTTTCAGAGTCAGATCAACGGCTTGGCGATCCAGGATGTGATCGAGGAAAAGCTTGGGATCATCACGCGGAAAAACACAAGGATCACAATGGCATCGCGTACAGATGCCAAGGTCCATGCTTTAGGGCAGGTCTTCACTTTCGACAGTGAGAAGGTCTTCGATGTCTATAAACTCAAGGGAAGCATGAACGGCCTTTTGCCCAAGGATATCCACATCTGTAATGTTGAGATAGTGGCTGATGATTTTCACCCACGTTATATGGCTAAAGGCAAGCACTATCGTTATGTCATCAATATCGGGGAATACTCGCCTTTTTTAGATGGTTTTGCCTATCAGTGTTATTTCAAGATCGATCTTGCGAAAATGGTCGAATGCTCTGCGTGCTTTATCGGTAAGCATGATTTTTCGGCTTTCAATACGACACCTTATGCCGTAAACAAAGATCAGGTACGGACGATCAGAAGCCTCGATATCAAAAGAGATGGCGATATCCTGACGATCGATATTGTCGGTGATGGGTTTTTAAGGCATATGGTCAGAATGATCGTGGGAACGATGCTCGATGTCGCAAGAGGTATCAAGACGATCGATGATGTCAGGCGGATGATAAGCGAACATACAAAAGATGACACCAGACGTTACAACATCGATGCCTGCGGTCTTTATCTTATTGAAATATACTATTGAAACTGTCCGGAAAATGAGTAGAATTATGGACTATGAGCAGTACGATGAAGATCACCAGCGGCCCGATCATCAAGCCGCTTGTCATGTTTTTCTTTCCGATCTTATTCGGTACTTTTTTCCAACAGTTATATAATACCGTCGACGCTTTGATCGTCGGTAATTTCTTGGGCAAAGAAGCTTTGGCAGCTGTCGGCGGGACGACAGGTACTTATGTCAATCTTTATGTCGGCTTTATTGTCGGTCTTGCATCCGGAGCTACTGTGCTGATATCGCAATATTTCGGTTCTAATGATTACCGCGATGTTTCCAAGACCGTTCATACGGGGATGACGTTGGCTTTGATCGTCGGTCTGATCTTCACGATCGTCGGGATCGCGAC
>CASEHR010000007.1 GCA_949287785.1 uncultured Bacillota bacterium
GATCATCTATTCGATCTTAGGACTTGAAGAGAAGATCGATCTTTCGATAACTGCGATCCATGAAGAAAAAGACACCCGTCTTTTCAATATTTACTACCCCAAAGAAACTGTTGAAGCGATCCTCAGTGAAAGAAGTCTGCCCTCCGGTCAACCGGTCCTCAATTACCTCAAAAGTGAAGACCATCTCTATGCTTATAAGGGTAAATACGCGGATCATGACAAGATCGTCAGCCTGATCAGAAGTTATGATGAAAGAGCTGAGATCATAAACCCCCTGTATGATGAAAGGACAGCGATCAGAAACGAGAGCCGTATCTACGATCTGCTTTTTACGATCGCGATCTTTGTCATCACATTGGCGATCATCGTCTACACGGCAGTCTTCAATGACCGTGAAGCCAGACACTTTAAAAGGATGGCTGCCCTGATCGGATCATTTGATGTGAAAGCCGGTGTATTGAATGACATCTATATCGGTATAAGATCGAAGATCATTTCTATCGGTACTTTAGTGATGATCATCCTGCTTATGATCTTCTGTCTTTCATCCTTTAGCGATCTTTTAGTGCTTCTTATCATGATCATGATCGTCATCATCACACAGATAATCACCTTGTATTCGCTCAAAAAAAGCGCGCTTAGCGCCCTTAATATCAGTAGGACTTTAAAAGATCACGGCTTTGGATGACCATGATCGGATCTTGCCCACCTTAAGAAGGTATCCTGTGATACACCCAACATTACTGCCGCTTTGCGTGATGAGATATTCTTGCTGAGCCAGGCTTTACAGACGACCGGATAATTATCCGGTCTTATGATCTTCGGCCGGCCGAAGATCACCCCTCTTTTCTTAGCGGCAATGATCCCTTCTTCTTGTCTTTTACGGATATTCGATCTTTCTGTTTCCGCAACATACGAAAGGATCTGCAAGACCATATCAGCCAAAAAGACCCCGGTCAGATCCTTATCCTTTTGGCGAGTGTCTAATAAAGGCATATCCAAGACTACGATCTGATCCTTGATCTTCTTTGTCAATAAGCGCCATTCCTCCAATATCTCTTCATAATTGCGCCCTAAGCGGTCGATCGACATGACGACTAAGACATCATCTTCCTTTAAACGCCGTACCATCTTCCGGTATTTGGGTCTTTTAAAATCCTTGCCGCTGATCTTGTCAAGATAGATGTCCTTATCATCGATCCCGAAGTCCTTTAAAGCGATGATCTGCCGGTCCAGGCACTGATCCTTGGTCGAAACTCTTGCATAACCGTAAACCTTTGTATCTTTCATTTGTTCCTCCTTATCTTAGTGGTTACATTTGTCGCACAACAATCTATAATATGGTCATGGCAAAAAGAGTTAAAAAGAAATACATCCTCGTCATCGCGATGATGACCCTGGTGTTTACGATAGCCGTCCTGCTTGTGATCAATGCTTTATTGAGTCAGCTATTGAATAGGACCAAAGATGAAAAACTCATTATCGATTATCGCTATGAAGTAAAGGATGATCTTCTGGATCTGCCTTTGAGCGTCATCGATCCCGATAAGATAAGCGGTGACACCTTTAAAAGCTATGAAGATGATACATATACATCGATACTCGGCATCGATGTTTCAAGCCATCAAAAAGATATCGACTGGCAGAAGGTCAAGGATGCCGGCATTGAATTCGTCTATATCAGGTGTGGTTATCGGGGATACCAGAGCGGTCTTTTAAATACCGATGATATGTTCTATGAGCACTATAACGGCGCAAAAGAAGCCGGTCTTGAAGTCGGAGTCTACTTCTTCTCCCATGCCGTCAATATCGATGAAGCCATTGAAGAAGCTTACTACACTTATGAGCTGATCAAAGATCTGGATATCGATCTTGAGGTCGTCTATGATCTTGAAGATATCGATTACGATGAAAGCCGGCTGGAAAATGTCAGCAGCAGTACCCGCACTGACTGTGCCATGGCTTTTGCCAGTAAGATCGAAGAATTGGGCTATGATCCGATGATCTACGCCAATCTTTACTGGTCAGAGGTCCATTACGATCTTGAGAAGATCATGAACTATCCGATCTGGTATGCCCAATACAGTGATGTACCGGACTTCCCTTACTACTTCACCCTGTGGCAATATACAAACACTGCCATATTTGATGGTGTCGATGTCGAAACCGATATCAATTTACGTCTTTTGGAAAAATGATCTTTATCTTATTTATTGGCCTTTTCATTATCTGTCTATTGATCGTCATAACGCTGAACAGAGCGTTGCCTTTTATCAGGACCTATGAAGAGACTGAAAAAGCCTACACCGATATCTTTGTCGTCCTTCGCAAACGCAAGGAATACCTCTTTGATAACTACCCGCATGATCTTGATCTCCTGGCTTATTACGAAAGCCTTGAACAGCTTGATCTTTTAAGCCGACTTGAAGAAGAGCTGGCTTTAAGATCGATCGATGATACTTTTGATGATTATCGTAAAGAAGTATTGTCAAAGATCGGACTGTATAATGAAAAAGTGTGCTTATATCAAAAAGAAGCCGCTGAACATCGGCTCCTGTATAAACTGCTGGCTTTCAAGATGTATGAGATGATCGATCGATCTTAGCTAGGATATCCTTGATGACGCTGTGATCATCATAATCACCGATGATTCTTTTGGCACGCATCTTGATCTCATCGATCGCATTGCTCGGGCAGGATGAATTGGTAAACATCTCCATCAGTTCCTTATCATTATAGCTGTCACCATAAGTATGGACATCATCATATGCTATACCCAATCTGTCCGCCAGCCATCTGGTCATATCGCCTTTATTGGCCTTTTTATCGGTTATATCATAAAAACCGTCACCCCATGGTGCATTGGCGACCCGATCTGAAAAACGTTCGACAAACCGGTCCGCTGTCTTCTTTGTCTTCTCTTTGCCTAAGCTGAAATTGATCTTATAGATATCATGAGCCAGGATCTCTTCTTCACCGGCTTCGAATTTACTGTTGACCTTATAGAAAGCCATCCGCTGTTCGTGATTGCTTTTGTAGATCTCTTCATCATAAAGATAACGGTCAGCTCTTAAATAAGTAAAGGGATAATAACACATCGTATCGGTCTCATAACGGACAAAGATATCCTTTAGATCATAGAATGATGCCTTGACGATATCCTTATCGATCGGTTTTCTGAGCAGGATATCCCCCTCATCCTTGTAGATGATCGCTCCATTCATCGCGATCGTATACATATGGTCATGCCTGATACCGAAGTTGATCTGTTTCGGATCATGCATCGAACGACCGGTACAGATCGCAAAATAATGCCCTTCAGCCAATACTTTCCTGATCCCATTCAAGACGATATCATCGATATCATGCGTATGATCAAGCAATG
>CASEHR010000008.1 GCA_949287785.1 uncultured Bacillota bacterium
CGATGGCGATCAGGACTTTGAGCATTTGCGTCAGCGGTGCATTCTTCTGGCCCGGGGATGCCGCAAGCGGCAGTGCAGCTGCCTGGATCGGTTCTTTGAGCTACAACATGCCATATTGTGTTGCGACGATGGTCATGCTGATGGTGATCGTTCCTTTGGCTATGATAAGAATTAAACCTTTAGTCAGATAATGGTGTATAATACTCCCGATGAGCAATTTGAAGATCGGTGACAGTGTATATATCCAGTCTTATAAACATGATGGTTCTTTACATCGCTCATGGTGTAAAGGACTTTTAATTGATAAGCCTAAAGATACATTTGTGGTAGTGACAGACCATACCTGGGTCGTTGAAAGCGACGGCCGCCGTTGGTTGACCAAGGAACCGGCGATCTGCTTTTTGTATGAAAAGCGCTGGTTCAATGTGATCTCAATGATAAGACGTACAGGCATCTACTACTATTGCAACATGGCCAGTCCATCACTTTATGATGGCGAAGCGATCAAAAACATCGACTATGATCTCGATGTCAAAGTCTGCAGCGATATGAGCTATGAGATCCTGGATGAAGATGAATATCAGATGCACAGCCGCTTGATGCATTATCCGCAAGCAGTCAAAAGAATCATCGAAGATGAGATGCAAAAGCTCATTGAAATGATCAAAAAGCGTGAGTATCCCTTTGATGAACGATATATAAATGATTATCTGATGGCTTATTTCAATGGCGATCATAAGGAGAACAGAAATGGAAATAATCAGTAAGAGCGCTCAGATGACAGTTGACATCGGCTGTCGTTTGGGAAAGATATTAGGTCCTGACAGTGTAATCGCCTTAAATGGTGATCTTGCTGCCGGCAAAACCATGCTGACAAAAGGAATCGGTCAGGCTTTGAACATCAAAGAAGTGATCAATTCGCCGACGTTTACCATCCTGAAGATATATCACGGCGATATGACTTTATATCATATCGACGCTTATCGTCTTTATGAGAATCCCTACGATCTGGGTTTTGAAGAGTATGTCGATGCGGGCGGGATCATGGTCATTGAATGGTATGACTATATCAAAGATCAGCTTGATGTCGACCATCTGAGCATCGATATCGGATATATCGATGAAAATACCCGCAGTCTGCATCTGACTGCCCATGGATCAAAATACGAAAGAGTATTAAAGGAGTTAGAGATATGCTGACATTGTGCATGGATACTTCATTTAGATATCTGACGCTCGTCCTCATCGAAGATGACAGGATCATCGCTTCGATCCAAGAGGAGAGTTTCAAAAAACAGTCAGAACTTATCTTCGTCCGTCTGGAAGAGCTTTTTAAAAAAGCCGGCAAGGAACCGCTCATGATCGACAGCATCTGCATAAGCGATGGGCCGGGATCTTATACCGGGGTAAGGATCGCCATGACGATCGCCAAGACCTTGTCTCAGATTAGGGGGTTGGATCTGTATACCATATCGACACTGAGATTATATTCCGGATATAAAAGGAAGACGATGGTCATCATGGATGCCAGAGCCAAGCGGGCGTATGTGGGCGCATATGATGAAGGTGATGTCCTTATTGCCGATTCAGTTATGTCCCTGGATGAGATCGATCCTTCCGGTTATGAGCTTGTCGGCGATCTCAGTTTACTGGGTAAAGATGATGTCGTTCCGGATATCGCCGATGCTTTCTTAAGCACAAAAAAGGTCTGGCATAAAGTTGACGATATCGCTTATCTTGTACCGAGATATCTCAAGGAAAGCGAAGCATACGTACGATGATCGAAGAGATGAAGGTGAGTGATATCGAAGAGGTAATGACTATTGAAAACGACCTTTTCGGTGATCATTGGTCGTATGCTAATTTCCTGTATGAGATCAAAGAAAACGATTATGCCACGATGTATAAATTGACGCTTGATGATAAGATAGTCGGCTATGTCGGTTATATGCGCCTGTATGAGAGAGCTGAGATCACCAGTATCGCTGTCAGCAGAGATCATCAGGGTCAGGGTTATGGAAAAATGTTGTTGGAATTCATCTTGGATCGCGCGAAAGATGATGGATGTGAAGTCGTATCGCTCGAAGTCCGTGTGGACAACGATCGGGCTTTGCGGTTATATGAAAAATATGGATTTGTCACGATGCGCAAACGTTCCCACTATTATGCCGATGGGACGGATGCCTTTGAGATGGCGAAGGGGGTTTAAGGATGCGAAAGATATTAGCGATCGAAACGAGCTGTGACGAAACAGCGTGTGCTATCGTCAATGAAGACCTTGAGATCGAAACATCGGTAGTCACATCACAGATCGATGTTCATGCGCGCTTCGGCGGCGTCATTCCCGAAGTGGCATCCAGAATGCATGTCGAACAGATCTCGACGATCATAAGTGAAGCATTGAAAGGTCATGACATGGATGAGATAAGTGCAGTAGCTTACACAGTCGGACCCGGTCTTATCGGTTCTTTGCATGTAGGGGCCGCTGCCGCCAAGACACTGGCTTTCTTTTATGGCAAGCCATTGATCGGCGTCCATCATTTGAAAGGTCACATCTTCGTCAATGAGTTGATCGAACCGCTTGCTTATCCACTTCTGGCGCTTGTTGTCAGTGGCGGACATACGGAGTTAGTCTATCTTAAGGATGATGATCACTTTACGATCTTGGGTACGACCCATGATGACGCGATCGGTGAAGCTTATGATAAGGTTGCCCGTATTATCGGATTACCATATCCGGGCGGACCGAAGATCGATAAACTGGCTAAAGAAGGCAAACCAAATTACAAGCTGCCCATGCCGAAAGTTGATGGCTACAATTTCTCTTTCAGCGGTCTTAAAAACGCTTGTTTACAGCTGGCAGAGCGGATCAGACGCAGCGGTGAAGAATTGAATGAAGCTGATCTTGCCTGCAGTTTCCAAGAAGTCGCTTTACATCATCTTTTAGATAAGACGATGAAAGTCCTGGATGATTATGAGGTCAAACATGTTCTGATCGCCGGTGGAGTCGCTGCCAATTCAAGGCTGAGGGAGTTGATGTCAGAGCACATCAAAAAACAAAAGCTGACCTTGCCGCCTTTGAAATACTGCACCGACAACGCCGTCATGATCGCTGTCGCTGCTTTTAAAGAGCTTGAGCACAATCGCTTTATTGCCTTTGATGAACCGAGCATGCCTTCAATGCCGATCGATAAATAAAGTGAAATGTTGATACTTTTATCACATGTGATTATAATAATTAGTGATGAAATATCAGGAGGCATTTATGAATAGGTCGATACCAAGAGTTACACTACAGCGTTATCCCGTTTATCTAAAAGCTTTGCGCAAACTGAAACAGCTTGGCGTCAAGAAGGTCATGTCTAATGAACTGGCGGAATATGTCGATATCTTGCCGACAACGATCCGCAGAGATTTTTCTCTGATCGGTCATTTAGGGAAGCAAGGCTATGGTTATGATGTCGATGAACTGATCGAGATCTTCACTACGCAGCTGAACATCGATTTTGATGAGCGTATCGTCTTGATCGGTGTAGGTAACCTTGGGAAGGCACTTCTCAAATATAATAACTGGGATCATGTTTTAGGAGAGATCACCTGTGCTTTTGACCGCAACATCGAAAGTATCAATGATGTCAGCATACCATTATATGATATTAAAGAATTCAAGGAGAAAAAGCCGGCGGGCTGTCGGATCGCGCTCCTTTGTGTTTCACAAGATGTCCAGGAGACAGTTGATATGTTAGTAGAAAACGGCATTAAGGGTATCGTCGATCTGACGCACGAACACTTCAGCGTTCCCGATGATGTCCATGTGCGTTATGTCGATATCGTATCATCGATCATCGAAGTCGTTTTTGAAGTCAATGAGGATAGTAATAGAAAGAGGTAGATCATGTTGGAATTTATGACTGCTCGTGAATTATATGAGTTGAGTTATGCAAAGAATCAGATCGAAATCGATCAGCTTGAATATGTTCAGGTGGAAGGATGGGTTAGAACTAACCGCGACAATGGTTCGATAGGTTTTATCGAGCTCAATGACGGAACTTATTTTAAGAATGTTCAGATCGTCTATGATTCCGATCTTGCTGATTATAAGGAAGCTGCCAGGATCAAGACCGGCGCCAGCATCGGCGTTACCGGTCGCTTTATCTACACACCGGATAACAAGCAGCCTTTTGAGCTCCATGCGACGGAGATCACGCTGATCGGTGATTGTGATGATTCCTATCCGATGCAGAAGAAGAGACATACACTGGAATACTTACGGGAGATCCCTTCGCTACGGGTAAGGTCAAATACCTTCATGGCAGTCTTCAGACTGAGGAGCGTCTTGAGCATGGCGATCCATGAATTCTTCCAGAATCAGGGTTTTGTCTATGTGCACACGCCGATCATCACATCGATGGATGGCGAGGGAGCCGGTAATATGTTCAGAGTCACGACGATCGATGATCAGGACTTCAGCAAGGACTTTTTCGGTAAAGAAGCACATCTGGCGGTCACCGGCCAATTACAGGTCGAATCCTTCTGTATGGCTTTCAGGGATGTATATACCTTTGGACCGACATTCAGAGCGGAGAACTCCAATACGACCACACATGCTGCGGAATTCTGGATGGTCGAACCGGAGATCGCTTTTGCGGATCTGGCAGATGATATGGATCTTATGGAAGATATGGTCAAATACTGCATTCAGTATGTACTCGATAACGCACCGGAGGAGATGGCTTTCTTTGATAAATTCATCGAACCGGGACTGCTTCAAAGGATCAAAAAGCTCAAAGATCAGCATTTCAGAAGGATGACTTATACAGAAGCGATCGATATCTTGCAGAATTCAGGTGTCGAATTTGAAAATAAAGTATATTGGGGTATGGACCTGAACAGCGAACATGAAAAGTATATCTGTGAAAAGGTCGTTGACGGTCCGGTCTTTCTGATCGATTATCCAAAAGAGATCAAGGCTTTCTATATGCGTCTCAATGATGATGGTAAGACGGTCGCTGCTTGTGATCTGCTTGTGCCGCATGTCGGTGAATTATGCGGTGGATCGCAAAGGGAAGAACGATATGATGTCTTAAAGAAGCGGATGGAAGAACTCGGCATGGATGTTCAAAGCTATCAGTGGTATCTTGATTTAAGAAAGTACGGTGGCTGTAAGCATGCGGGATTTGGTGTTGGATTCGAAAGACTTATCATGTACCTTTCCGGCATGAAGAATATCCGCGATGTTTTGCCTTTCCCAAGGACACCGCGCAATCTAGAGTTATAGGATGTTAGTACAGATAAATAAAGGATCGGTATCATTTGGAACAGAGGATGTCTTCAAAGATATCGATTTTCTTGTCAATGAGAATGAAAAAGT
>CASEHR010000009.1 GCA_949287785.1 uncultured Bacillota bacterium
TGATACGATCAACGCTAAACTGAAATCGATCTTGGATGAAGCGACTGACCCCTGGGGTATCAATGTCTCAAGAGTCGAGCTCAAAAATATCGATCCACCGACCGAGATCAAGAATGCCATGGAGAAACAGATGAAGGCTGAACGTGAAAAACGTGAAGCATTATTACAAGCCGAAGCACATCAGGAATCAGTCATCAAAAAGGCTGATGGTGATGCCAAGGCTTTGGTCTTGGCTGCTAATGCGCAAAGAGATGCTGAGATCGCCAAAGCCGAAGGTCAGGCTGAAGCGATCAGAAAGATCTATGAAGCTGAAGCAGAAGGTCTAGAGAGGCTGAAGGCTGCCAATATCGATAAAGGAGTCCTCTCCTTAAAATCGCTTGAAGCTTTGGAGAAATTAGGGAATGGTCAGGCGACCAAGATCATCGTGCCGACTGATCTCACCAAGACCGCAAGTGATCTCACCGTTATTGGTGAGATGCTTGAGATAAACAAAGATAAATGATCGATGATACGGGCTTAACAGCCCGTATTTTCTTAATATCTCTTTTCTAACATCTATCTAACTGTCACTGACATATAATAAGTATAAGGAGGCAGTCATATGTCTAAATATCTGATCATCATGATGTTGGCTTTGATCGTTTTAAGCGGTTGTGAAAAAAAGACGGGCGATGATCCGCTGCCGTCAGCAAATACGACGCAGCCGGCGGTTACCCCGGTCACCCTGGATCCGGACGACCAGAAGATGAAAGATCTCGTCGATATGGTCAATATCCACAGTATCTTCTATGGTGTCAGCGAATATCTGTATGCAAGTGATTATATCAGTGCTGATACGATCGATAACGGTAAGAAACTGGCTATCGCTGTTTTTTATGCTACATCGGACAGTGTTTTGTCCGATCCGACCAAAGAAGAGATGGATGTCCTGGTCAAAGATGTGTTTGGACCTGATGCAAGCCATGTCGATGAGAATTTTGATCTTGGCACTTATGATGAGAATACCGGCCGATATACCCTGTCATTTGGGGTCGGTGGGGCTTTTGTCCCGTATTATGAATATGAGAATACGAAAGCAGTCAAGGAAGGAGATCTGCTCATGATCGATGAGACGGTCATAAGGATCGAGCCTAAACCGCTTGATGAAAGTTACAGTGAAGATATGAGTGTTAAAAGTGATATATACACAGCTGACGGTAAGACCCTTTTAGCAAGCGAAGAACATCTTCTAAATGATGACACATCATTTTTGGCAGAGTATCATGATGATGCCAGTGTCTACCGTTACACCTTCAAAGAGATCGGTGATCGTTATTACTTCTATTCCTTTGAGAGGATATCTTAGGTTTTTGACGTCACATTACTACCAAAATTTCACAAAAAGGATTATGATATCCCTAGATAGTGAATTATCTATTAGGAGGTCAGAATGTTTAAGGTAATTTGTGTCAAAGACTATGAAAGAGTCTCAGATGTCGCATTTGAGACGATGAAGCCATTTTTAAAGGATGGCAGTGTATTGGGTCTGGCTACCGGTTCCAGTCCTATCGGTCTATACAAGCGGATGATCGAAGATCATAAGACTAACGGTACATCATATAAGGACATCTACACTTTCAACCTCGATGAGTATGTTGGCCTGCCGCTTGATCACAGTGAAAGCTACTGGACTTTCATGCACAAGCAATTGTTCGATCATATCGATATCGATGAGAGTCATATCCATATTCCAAGCGGTCTTGGTGATCTTGAAGCCAATGCCAAAGCTTATGATGAGGCAATGGACAAGATGGTCGTCGACATCCAGGTTTTGGGTATCGGTTCCGATGGTCATATCGGTTTCAATGAACCGGATACACCGTTTGACGAGACAACGCATGTTACTGAACTGACTGAGCAGACACGTAAGGATAATGCCCGTTTCTTCGATCCATTAGGTGAAGAAGTACCACATCAGGCGATCACGATGGGTCCGGCCAATATCATGCGCGCCAGAAACGTCTTACTAGTAGCCAACGGCGCAAACAAGGCACAGGCGATCCACGACATGATCAAAGGTGAAGTCAGTGAAGCTTGCCCGGCATCGATCTTACAAAGACATCCGTCGGTAACTGTCGTCGTCGATGAAGCAGCTGCTTCAATGCTCACTGAGGGCGATTTCGAAAGAAGGTAAGCCGATGATCATTCAAAGCAAACGCGTTTGGGTCTGCGGTCAATTCCTAGAAGCACAGATCGAATTTGAAGACGGTAAGATCACTCGTATCTATAATTATGGTGAAAAAGAGGTCGATAAAGACTATGGCGATATGCGTATCGTTCCGGGATTTATCGATGTCCATACCCATGGCGCCTATGGTTTCGATACCAACGATGCCAATGAAGAGGGTCTGCGTAACTGGACCAAGAATATCGTCAAGGACGGTATCTGCGGTTTCTTGCCGACAACGATCACCCAGACGGAAGAAGTCCTGACCAAAGCTGTCGCTAATGTCGCTAAAGTCAAGGAAGAAGGATATGAAGGAGCTGAGATCTTAGGTATCCATTTTGAAGGTCCTTATCTTGATATGGTCTATAAAGGGGCTCAACCGGAAGAGTGTATCGTCAAGGGTACGATCGAACAGTTTGAACGCTTCCAGAAGGCTGCTCATGGTAATATCAAGATCATCACCATGGCAACAGAGACCGATGATGATTTCAAGCTTGTCCGTTATCTGGCTGAACATGGGGTCATCGTCAGTATCGGTCACAGTGCAGCGACCTATGAAGAAGCCAGTATGGCAGTCGCCAACGGCGCAAAGAGTATGACCCATGTCTACAATGGTATGACTCCTTATAATCACCGTAAGAACGGTCTTGTCGGTGCTGCTTTCAGACTGAGGGATACATTTGGTGAGATCATCTGTGATGGTAACCACTCGACACCGGCGGCTTTGAACAATTACTTTATGGTCAAAGGCCGTGATTACGCTGTCATGATCACCGATTCACTCATGGTCAAGGGATTACTGGTCGGTACACGTGTCTTGTTTGGCGGACAGGAGATCGAACTGTTCCCGGATGGCAGTGCGCATTTGGTTGAAGCAGGCAATCTGGCTGGTTCGACGCTCAGAGTCAATAAAGGTCTGCAGGTATTGGTCGAAAAAGCACTTGTTCCATGGGACTATGCGATCAATTCATGTACGATCAACCCGGCAAGACTGCTCGGCATCGATGATAGGATGGGTAAGCTGGTCGCCGGCTATGATGCGGATATCGTCGTCCTGGATGATGATTATGAAGTAGTCCAGACTTATACAAAGGGTATCGCCAGATTATAGAAGATAAAGGCGTGCACGGACATTATGTCTTAGATACGCCTTTTTTATTGGCTTTGGTGACCTTGAAAGCGTTTGGGATATGTTGTACCATTATGAGGAAATTAGGAATATGAGGGTATAACTATGCAGCTTAAACTTAATCGCCGTTGTAATATCATCATCTTGAGCTTTTTGGCTGTCTTGTTGATGGCGATCATCTATCTGACCATCAACAATGCATCATGGTCTAATCGCCGGGTCGAGGTCATTATCCTGATCATTGTGATCTCAACGCTATTTCTCATCTGGTTCAAATACTATGAAAACAACTGTGACAAACACATCATCAATAAGATGGTCAAAGATGGTCATGTAGCGCTGGCTTACATCAAAGACGGCAAGTTTGAAAGGATCATCAAGGATTCCAACAACCGCAAATATCCGGTCTGGCGGATGGTCGTTGAGGTATATGATAAAGACCTGCACAAAAAAGAACTGGTCATGTATGATAAATTCAACACATCACAGACCAAAATGCCTAAAGGCTATATCTATGTCACCTATGATCCGAATGATGAACAGCGGATGTTCGTCGTACCGAATATGCTTTTGGGGACTTATAGCGGAGCGGAAGCACTTGTTGAGAAGTATGAAAAAAACATCAGTGATATCCGTTATCTCAATGCTTATTTCATGCATGGGATGGTCATCGAGACTTATAAGAAGAGTCTCAATAAAGCTAAAGAAGTCGATATGGAGAATGAAGAATGAGTTTTCTGGGTACAAAGCGTTTTGATATCAGCGCCCCGTTTGCGACCTGTCAATGCGGGCATATGAGCCAGGTCGAAAAGATCGATACTTATCACGATCGTCTTTATGCCAGAGCGATCTATCTTGAAGATAATGGCACAAGGATCATCCACTTGTCGCTTGATCTTTTGTGTTTTGATGATGCTCATCGAAAAGAATTGAATGCCTGGCTTGATGATCATTACCAAGGTGTCAGGCTTATCACATCGGCTACTCATACGCATTATGGCAATGATGTCAAAGATGAAAGATATCAGGCTTATCTTATGGAGGTCCTCAAAAGAGAACTGAGTGATATCGATATCAGGGAATATCAAAGTCTGAGTTACCGATTTAAGACCGTCCGTTATGATGAGGTCGGCAGATCACGGATCAGCGGTTATGAGACGCACAATGAGTATCTGACTGTAGTCACGATCATGAGTGATGAACCTTTAGTCACGATCATCGTCCATAATGTCCATCCGACGATCCTGCAAGCCAATGTGCCCTATTTCAGCGCGGAGTTTCCCGGCTATGTCTTAAATAAGCTCACTGAAAGGAATGACGGTGTCTTCTATAGCTACATGTCAGGAGCGATGGGTGATATTTCATCGCGCTTTACCCGCGATGGGCAGGACTATACAAGTCTTGCGCTTTTGGGTGACAAGCTTTACGCAAAGATCGAAAGTCTTCTTGAGACCGGCGACATCAGACCTTTAAAGCTTACCTACAAAGAGGTGTACATTCCATATCATCATACATATGAGCCGATCGACGAATCAAAGATCCGAAATGAACTGACGCCAAGAGAACTGGAGACGATCAGATATGGTAAGATCATGCGCTCCAAGATCGATCCTTCCACCAGCAATAAAGGAGCTTCGATGGGTATTTTAGATCTTGGCGGATTCAGGTTCATCTTCTACCCAAATGAGATCTTTTCGAACTATCTCGACGATATCGATATCGAAAGCAGTATCCTGGTATCTTATTCCAATGGTTATGGACCATATATCCTGCCGATCGATTTTCCGTATGTGACCTATGAGATGTTTATCGATACTTTGGACAATGAGACCAAAGAGAATATACATAAAATATTGAGGGAGACAAAATGAACAATCAAAAGATAAAAGGCAGAGTATTAGGCTTACATGTATACAACGATGAGCGTGGCCGCTTGATCTTCTACAACATTTTCAATAAGAAAGCTTATTGGGTCAATGATCAGAGCGACTACAAGAAGTTTTCCGTATTTCAGACCCGTTTGCCGCTTTCGATCGCTTTAGGGTTTATCGTGATCATGTTTTTGGACAGATTCTGGTTTGGGATCGGTGCTGGTGTTTTGGTCTATGTGATGATGTCAGTATACTTCTATGCTAAGTTCTTACCGGGTCTAAAAGAAGTCAAGAACTTCAATAAGCCCAGTGAGTCGTTCATGATGCGCTTTGTGGAGCCTTTAAGCGATACACGGATCATCATTGCGATCGTTCTGATCTTTTTGATCGCGATCCTTTTGGTCGTCAATGTCCAGATATCCGATTACGATGAGATCACGGAATATCTGAACTACGCTCTGGCAGGCGGAGTAGCGATCTTTGGTTTTATGATTATTGGAGCATTCTTCAAGAAAAAGAAGCTCAATAAATAGATTATACTAAAAGGAGGATATGAAGATGAAAGGTATAATTATCACCAGTCATGGTGAATTGGCACACGGCATGTTGGAGACATGCAAACTGTTCCTGGGCGACAATATCAAACAAGCGGAAGCAGTTTGTCTGAAACCGGAAGACAATCCTGATGAATTCGTTGATGTTTTGAAAGCAGCTTGCGAAAGAGTCGATGAAGGTGATGGTGTTTTAGTATTCTGTGATCTGCTTTTTGGTAGTCCCTGCAACTGCATGGCACGCTTTATGGGCGATAATGTCGAAGTCATTACCGGGATGAATCTGCCGATGGTATTGGAAGTCATGACCTCAAGAGAATTCGGTGATGTCGATATCGACAATCTCATGAATACCGGTAAAGAAGGCATCGCTGACCTCAAGAAGGTCCTGGCACAGGCTCAATGATCGAATACTTTGTTTCTGACCTCGATGGTACTTTACTGAGAGGCGACGAGACGATAGCTTCAAGTGATATTGAAGCTATTTTAAAATGGACAGAATCAGGAAGACACTTCATCGTTGCCAGTGGCAGACCGGTGTCCTTTATCAGAAGACTGAATGAACTCGGTGTTTATCCCGAGTATATGCTCGGCAGTACCGGCTCTGTTTTGTCAGATGGGAAAAACGAAGAGGTGCTCGGTGCGATAGACGATTATTATGCATATAAGATGGTCGAGTTTCTTGATGCTTATGATGAAACGGATTATGTCATTGACGGATATCGTTTTCGTGGGTTCTATGCCAAGGATCGTTTCGGTTATTTCAAAAGACATATGCGGACAGCCGATATCGCTTTAGTCATGGAGCCGAAGAGTTTTTTCAAAGACAATGAGCCCATCCTCAAATTTTTTGTCATCTGTCGTGATGATGAAGTGGCATATCGGCTGGCGGCGGATATTGAAAACGGTTTTGACGGTTATTTCAAAGCTTTTCATGCTGACCGGGGTTGTCTGGAGGTCGTCAATAAGAAGGTCGGTAAATGGCGGGGTATCGAAGCTTTGGCCGATAAGCTGCATGTCGATCCGAAGCGATTTGCCTGTATCGGTGATGAAGAGAATGATATGGTGATGATCAAAAACGCCGGTATAGGCTTTGCGATGAGCACAGCGGATGAGGATGTCAGGGCAGTCGCTGACCGGGTAGTCACAAGTGTAAAAGATGCGATAATGTATTTACTGGAGGAAGAAAATGTTTGATCTGAATGAAAAAGT
>CASEHR010000010.1 GCA_949287785.1 uncultured Bacillota bacterium
ACAGCTTTTTTTAAAGCGCAGTCCGGTTCATTAAGATGTTTGCAATCAAGAAAGCGGCAACCGGAAATATAAGGTCTGAATGCGCTGATTTTAATAGCTAAAATGTCTTTGTCAACGCTTGAGAGGTCCAGCGATGAAAACCCCGGTGTATCTGCCAAAAGCCCGCCGAATTCCTTGTATAGTTCAACGTGCCTGGTAGTATGTTTCCCACGATTTAAAGCCTTTGATATCGCCTGTGTCTTGATATTAAGAATCGGATCGATCTTATTGAGCAAGGTACTTTTACCGACACCGCTCTGTCCGCATAGAACCGTAACTCGATCCGCCAGCAATTCTTTAAGAAAAGCGGCATCGTCATTTGATCCGGTGTCAAAAATACTGTAACCGATCCGTTGATAATAATTCCTAACCTTAATCACTTCTTTTTCGTCGATCAGATCATTTTTGGTAATGCAGATTACCGGCGTGATGTCATTGTATTCAATCAACATGATCATCCGATTGCACAATTCATAAGAGAAGCTCGGATCCTGCATTGACATCACGATGATCGCCTGATCGATATTTGCTAAGTTCGGTCTGATCAGATAATTCTTTCGGTCATTATAACTTTGAATGATATAACGATCATTGACATAGGTATATTCGACGATATCTCCGACGACCGGATGATCATATTTGCGCATTTTTCCCGCTAATACGGCCGGTCTTAGACTACCATCTTCAACCATTAGCGTATAATCTTTGGAAATGATCTTGACTATCAGCGCTTTATTCATGATGCGAGATAATATAGAGTGACAAAGGTATCCTGCATTTGCATATACGAAGTGCCGACATCAGGATCGGTCCTTACGACTGTGTTTTCTTCCAAAGAATTCTTTTCATCTTCGGTATACTCATCGAGTTCAGCCAAAGAAATCGGTTGAGCAACTGATTCTATGCCCATATCACTGAGTGTGCTTTGTGCTGTCTGAATATCCATTCCGATAATGTTCATCGGGATTATCTCCGATACATAGGCACTATATGTAAAAGTCATCGTCTGGCTCTTCGATGGGTCGAATTGTGTATCTGCTTCGATCGATTGACTGATGATCGTGCCCGGTGTTTGATCGGAGATGATCGCTTGTCCGACGACACGGATGTTATTATAGGTACTTGTCAGATGATCGCGTGCATCTTCAAATGTCTGTCCGACATAATTATCCATGACAGCATAGATACCGTCTGATACAGTGATTTTAACCACCGTTCCCTTTTCGACCTCCGTTCCGACAGCCGGATCGCAATCGATGATCAGGCCCTCTTCTACATCTTCGGTAAGTACCCTTTCGATGTCATCAAGATCCAGCAACAAGCCCTGTGCATCCAAAGTTTCATTAGCTTCGAGCACTTTGAGATTCATGATATCGGGTACAACGATGACGTTGGTACCGAAATTAATCACCCCTCCCAAATAAAGAATAATAAAGACGATTACAGCCGTAACTAAAGTGACACAGCCAAGATAGATGCCCATGATAATATTGGTGCTCTTTTTGTTCTTTTTTGTTTTCTTCGCTGTCTTCTTTTTGGTTTTAGGATTCTTGCGGTCGATATCTTCCTCACTGAGATTAAGATCTTCGGGATAATCAAAGACAATCCTCTCATCATTCAGATGTTTTTCATTAAGGCATTCATTGAGATCCTTGAGCATATCGGCAACGTTTTCGTAACGATTGCGTTTATTTTTAGCCGTAGCTTTTAAGACGATGTTTTCTACTGATTGCGGAACCTTTTTATTGAAATTTCTGATATAAGGAATCGGTTTTTTAATGCTCTGCATGACTACCTGAACAGCACTGTCGCCTTTATAAGGTACATCACCACATAAAAGCTCATAAAAGACGATGCCTAACGAGTAGATATCTGATTGCATGGTCGCTGTCTCGCCCTTAGCTACCTCAGGTGCTATATAATGGACTGAACCTAAGACATTATCCTGACTTGTTATCTGCATAGCATTATTGGCCAGTGCTATTCCGAAATCCACGATCTTGACAGTCCCATCATCTTTGATCAATACGTTTTGCGATTTTATATCGCGATGGATGATCCCGTTACGGTGAGATTCCATGATTGCGCTGCATAGCTGTTTCATCATTGAAATCGCTTCGGTATAGTAAAGTGGTCCTCTTTTCTGGATAAGCTGCTTCAGTGTTTGACCTTTGATGTACTCCATGACGATGTAATGGCTCATCCCGTCATCACCGACATCATAGATATCGACGATATTTGGATGACTCAAGCGTGTAGAAGCTTGCGCTTCTCGTTTGAAACGCTCAAGAGCAACCGGATCGCTGGAAAGCTCTCCTTTGAGAATCTTGATGGCGACCTCACGATTCAATACCGTATCCACCGCCACATAGACATCAGCCATGCCACCTTTTCCGATATGTTTTATGATCAGATAGCGGCCAGCTATCATCGATACTTTACTCATGATCATCACCGCCTATCTTGACCAGAATTAAAGTGATATTATCGTAGCCTCCTTTGGCTAAAGCACTTTTTAGGAGGAACTGAGCTTTTTCTTCTAATGAAAAATCGGGGTTATCAATGATGTTTTCCATTTGATTCTTCGATACATAACCATGTAATCCGTCGGATGATAAAAGATAGTATTCATTGAAGCTGCTGACAGCATATGCTTCACAACTTGCATCCTCATAAACACCCAGAAAGCGGGTCAAATAGTGACGTTTGGGATGAACTTTAGCTTCTTCCTTAGTTATTAGCTTACGGTCGACCAGCTCGTTTACCAGGGTATGGTCGTTTGTGAGTTGACGCAATTGGTGATCGTGGAAACCATAGACCCGGGAATCACCGGCATTTACGACAAAATTACCGACTGACGAGATAAGTAGTCCGGCGATCGTTGTCCCCATACCTTCGTATTTTTTGCTGGTCAAAGACATATTATAGACGTGATTTGATGCCTGACGCACCTGGTATTTCAGATAAGCGATCGCTTCCTGGGCATCTTTAAATCCTTCATTGACGGCAAATATTTCGCCAAAATACTTAACGATCTCAAGTGATGCTACTTCGCCAGCCTTGGCGCCACCGATCCCGTCACAGACCAGCAGCAATAGATCGTGGTTTTTGTTGTAGATGCTGATATAACTGTCCTGATTGACCTTGCGGACAAGGCCAATATCGCTCAAACTAACTAGTCGCATTCTTCTCCTTCATAGCCTTGGCTCTGAGTTGGCCACAGGCAGCATTGATATCGTCGCCCTTTTTTTGCCTAAGGGTAACTGAGATATCTCTTTTCTTAAGCATATCATAAAATTCCAAAGCTTTACGCTCCGAACATGAGCGAAAATCCTTTTCTTCAACGGTATTGTATGGAATCAAATTGATGTAAGCATTTCTTCCATGGACAAGTTTCTTCAATTCATCGGCATTCTGTTTACTATTGTTTATGCCGTCGAGCAGGAGGTATTCCAAAGTTATCCGACGGTTATTCGTTGAGCTGTATTCATCAAGAGCCGCAAACAAATCCTCTATGGGATAAGCGCGATTAACAGGCATCAGACTATCACGCAAGCTATCATTCGATGCATGAAGGGATATTGCCAGATTATACTGAACTTCTTCCTTCGCAAAGCGTCTGATCATCGGCGTTATTCCGCAGGTCGATATCGAAATGTGGCGAGCACCAATTTCCAACCCGGCTGGATCATTGATGATCTTTAAAGCTTTCATCAATGCGTCGTAATTATCAAACGGTTCACCTGTTCCCATGACAACGAGATTAGCCAAACGTTTCCCTTCCTTATCGAGATATTTTTGCAGATACATTACCTGTCCGATGATCTCGCCGGATGAGAGATCGCGCACTTTTTTCAATAAACCGCTGGCACAGAACCTGCATCCCATATTACAACCAACCTGGGTCGATATACATGCACTGTAACCATAATCAAAGACCATAAGGACTGTTTCAATGAGATTGCCGTCTTTTAATTTGAATAAGAACTTGGTCGTCTTATCTTTTGCGATATGGATATCGGCCAGTTGCATATTCTCGATGTAGAAATCACTTTTGAGCCTTTCGATATTCTCTTTTTTTATATCAGTCATCTCATCAAAGCTGTCTATTCTCTTTTTATATAGCCAGGAATAGATCTGTTTTGCTTTATATGGTTTTTGACCAATACTCAACACATAATCCTGTATTTCATCCAGACTTAAGCTGTATATTTCTTCCATAAGTACAATTATAATCCATTTATGATATTTTTAATAGCTTGGCGCTGTAAAAGCGATCAGCTGATGGCTCATCAAAATAAAGTTTTTCTTCCAATAGTTTCAGATCGTCGTATTTTGCCAGGATCTTTTTGATCTGGCGGTCGTTTTCTTTTGTGTTCAGCGTACATGTGCTGTAGACAAGAGTTGCACCCTTTTTCATGTTTGTTACTGTATGTTCAAGGATCGCTTTCTGTATATTGCATAGATCATCGATATCCGTGCTCTTCAGACGATATCGGATCTCCGGTTTTCTTTTGATCACGCCAAGACCGGAACAGGGAGCATCGATCAATATCTTGTTTGCCTTTTTGATGATCTCTTCACTAAAAACGGCGGCATCGTCTGTATATACATGACTAAGTTCAAAACCCAGCCTTTCAGCCATATCATTGATAAGCCTGATTCTTTTGGGATTGATGTCATTAATATAGGCGTTATCAGGATGGATGATATCAAATGTATTAAAGAGTTTTGAGCCGGGTGCAGCACACAGATCCAAAAAGATATCGTTTTTCTCTAACGCCAGTTCTTTATATATCTTGGCGCTGTTCAGATCCTGTATATAGAAAAAACCTTCTTTAAAAAGTTTCTCATCAACCAATGAACGCTTTGATGTAAAACTATCTTCGTTTAAAATATCGATATCAAGATCGCAAAGATCTTCAAAATGTGCCTTGTTTCGGTTTATGCGGTAGTAGACCTTCGGTATGTTGTTCAGATCATTGAGGATCATTGCCAAAAAGTCCTTTGAGTACTGTGCTTTCAGCATTCTATAGATCCAAAGCGGTAAACTGAATTTGATCGCCATTCCTTCATCGGTTGATATATCCGGTTCTTTCAAATCCGTGATCTTGCGCATCACAGCATTGATAAAACCACGTTCGCTTTTCCCGTCGACCATCTTGATGTACTCGTTGGCAACGTATTCTTTTTTATGCATAAAAAAACGTTCATATAGGGCCATTGCCAATAAGATCTTGAAGGACATTTTGGTATTGGGGCGGGTATCATCGGCAAATTGAAATTCAAGATAGTAATAATGACGTAACACACCGTTGACGATTTCGGTAATAAAACCTCGCCGTTCAACAGGTACATTACGTAATACTGTTTTTAAAGTCAAAGAAGCGTATTTTCCGTTGATCAATACTTCTTTGAGTATTTCATAAGCTATTTCTCTTTCCATATTCACTCCATATATAAAGGGTCTATGTCGACTTTGATCGACGAGACATTAGTATTAGTCACATACTGGTCGATGATCCTTGTGAGCTCATTTATCGATTCATACAGGTTCCTGCTGATGAAGGTAAAGCGATATCGTTCTTTCTTCATTACCTTGTTTAATTTGTATGGACGGTAGTGTTTATCCGAGATATTTTTAAGAAGTTCATCCAACAAAACACTTGATCTCTCGATGCGTTTATGGTCATCGTCGGTCATAATGATATTGATAAAATGTGTGTAAGGCGGATAGTCTGCCTTACGACGATAATTCATCTCGATATTGTAAAAATAGTTGTAATCTTGCTTCTGGACGGCTTTGATCACATAGTGATCGGTATTGAAGGTCTGGATAATGACCTTTCCTTCATCTTTGGCGCGACCGCTTCTACCCGACGCCTGCATCAGCAGATCAAAAGTCGTTTCAGGGCTATTGAAGGATGTTCTGAGTAAGCCGCTGTCAGCATTCAGAATACCGACAAGAACGACATCTGGATAGTCGAGCCCTTTGGCGATCATCTGCGTGCCGACAAGGATATCGTATTCCTTTTTCCCAAAAGCTTCCAGTATTTTGGCATGACCGTTTTTCACATGTGTATTATCGGCATCCATTCGTCCTACTTTAGCATCGGGAAACATTTTTTCCAAAGTCTCAACGACCTTCTTGGTACCTAAACCATAGCTGATCAGATGGTCTTTACCGCAATTAGGACAATGGTCCACCATCTTATATACTCGTCCGCACATATTGCATTTAAGCTCATCGGTATCATTATGATATGTCAGTGCTGTTTCACAGTCTTCGCACATGAGGATACTGTTACAGTCAGCGCAGCGGATAATAGGAGCATACCCTCGCCTGTTCAGAAGGATGATCGCCTGTTTTCGGGATGCCAGGACAGCGGAGAGTTCTTCTTTTAATTCACCGGTGATGATATATGATCCCCCGTTTTTGATCTCTTCCTTCAAGTCGACGATCTTGATCTCAGGCATTGATTCGTTTATTCTTTTGTCCAGTTTGAAAAAACCGTAATCTCCTTTCAGAGCTCTTGAATACGTCTCTAAACTTGGTGTGGCACTAGCTAGTAAAACTTTAGCTTTGAAGTCATTTGCTCTTTTAAAGGCGACTTGTTTAGCGTTATAGCAAGGCGTATTATCCTGTTTATAAGAATGATCGTGTTCCTCATCAATGATGATCACACCTAGATCTTTAAACGGCAGAAAAATCGCCGATCTTGTGCCTACGACGACATTTACCTCTCTTTTTTGAATTCTCTTATATTCGTTATACCGTTCATTATCACTCAGATATGAGTGATATATCGCCACATCGCCAAATCGTTCCTTGACCCTTTCGATCATCTGGGGTGTGAGGGCTATTTCGGGCACTAATATGAGAACCTGTTTTTCAAGGCTGAGGTAATGACGCGCTAAATGAAGATAGACCTCGGTTTTACCGCTCCCGGTGACACCATATAATAAATTGATCAAATGATCAGAATTGATGATTTGCTGATAGACTGTTTCTTGATCTTTGGTCAGTTTTTTAAAAGCGATCTTTTTGACCTCTTCGGAAGAAATTGCGGTATCTTCTTTCTCATACTTTGAAACAGCGCCAAGCTCGATCAGTTTTTTGAGCACTCCTTCTGATATAGATCGTGCCTCTTTATAACGCATTCCGTCACTTAAAAGATCATATACTTCCGATTGTCTTTGGGTCAGTTTAGCATTGAAATGGTTTTTCTTGATAAAAAAGGCTTTTTTGGTATTGGTTTCTTTTTTAGTAACTTTAAATGCTTTAGGCAGCATGATATTGAGACATGACATGAAAGGACTAACTGTCGTTTTTGCCAGCCATTTAGCAAGATCGATGATATTCTCATCGATAAGTGGTCTCTCATCGATGATCTTATCAATCTTCAATAGATGATATCCCAGCTCTTTCTCCAGTTCTTCGACCGTGCTTTGAACTTCGTTGACTTTATAGACTAATCCCATCATACTCGATCGATTGAACTTTAAAGCGACACGGCAAAAAGGTCTTACATAGATCTCACTATAATAAGTAAAAGTACGATCGATCTTAAGATTGGAACGCATGACATAGACATCTAAAAGATATAACATGGAGTAATTTTAGCACAAGAATGAGGTTTTAAAAAGCGTACCCGAAGGTACGCCTGAGATCATTTGTTTTTGATCGCCGCCTGAGCAGCAGCAAGTCTTGCGATAGGTACGCGGTATGGCGAACATGATACGTAGGTCAGACCGACACGATGACAGAAATCGATCGTGGTCGGGTCACCACCGTGCTCACCACAGATACCTAACTTGATATCCGGACGAGTCTTACGACCGAGTTCAGCGGCCATCTTGACTAGTTTACCAACACCTTTTTGATCAAGGCGGGCAAACGGATCCTGTTCATAGATTTTACGATCATAGTAATCCTTTAAGAATGTACCTGCGTCATCACGTGAGAAACCAAAAGTCATCTGTGTCAGATCATTGGTACCGAAAGAGAAGAAACTTGCTTCTTCGGCAATTTCATCTGCTAAAAGAGCAGCTCTAGGAATCTCGATCATCGTACCGACTTTATATTCCAAAGTAACACCGTTTTCTTCCATTATGCGTTTGGCTGTTGCATCGACGATGTCTTTAACATATTTGAGCTCAGCACGATCGCCGACTAACGGGATCATGATCTCTGGATGAACATCGTATTCAGGATGACGTTTGTTGACATTGATGGCAGCTTGGATAACAGCTTCTGTCTGCATTTCAGCAATCTCCGGATATGTAACAGCGAGACGGCAGCCACGATGGCCCATCATCGGATTGAATTCATGGAGTGAATTGACAACATCTTTGAGCTCTTCAAAAGTCATATTCATTTCTTTGGCGATCTCTCTGATTTCATCGTCAGTATGAGGCAAGAATTCGTGTAATGGTGGATCTAAGTATCTGATAGTAACCGGCAGACCTTCCATTGCTTCGTAGATCGCTTCGAAGTCACCCTGCTGCATCGGTCTGATCTTAGCCAAAGCCTGTTTTCTCTGTTCGGTTGTCTTCGATACGATCATTTCACGAACAGCTTTGATTCTGTCCCCTTCAAAGAACATGTGCTCGGTTCTTACAAGACCGATTCCCTGTGCACCGAATTCTTTTGCCTGTTTTGCATCTCTCGGTGTATCGGCGTTCGTTCTTACCTGGAGCACTCTTCTTTCGTCAGCCCAGTTCATAAAACGCTCGAAATATCCGCTGATCTTGGCAGGAACAGTCTTGATCTTTTGTCCGTATACCTTACCGGTTGTACCATCAAGGGAGATGAAGTCTCCTTCGTGATATTCTGTACCGGCTATACGCATTACTTTTTTCTCTTCATCTACAACGACATCA
>CASEHR010000011.1 GCA_949287785.1 uncultured Bacillota bacterium
AGAGGAGGATAGATCATGCAAACACTACATTATGATGTCGTTGTCGTTGGCGGAGGTGCTGCCGGTATTGCCGCAGCCTTGGCCAGCAGCCGAAACGGTGCCAAGACGATGCTGGTGGAAAGGAATGCTTCGTTTGGTGGTGAAGCGACCAACTCCTGGGTCAGCGCATTCTGCGGCTTTTATACCAAAGGAAAAAGACCGGAGCAGTGCGTGTACGGAATCGGTGAAGAGGTACTGGCGAAAATGCGCGAGTATGGTGAAGATACCGATTACGTCATCAATCCAAGCACGAAAAACGCTTCGATCCGTTTCCATCCGGAAGTCGTCAAAGTCGTCCTGGATGATATCATGAGTTCATCGGATGTCGACTGCCGTCTCTGTACGACACTCATCGATACTAAAGTCGAAGATAATAAGCTCAGATCCGTTGTGATAATGGATGATGAGACAAAGTATGAGGTATACGCCGACTCATTTGTCGACTGTACCGGTGATGCCAATATGATCCACATGTGCGGTCTGAAGACGATGTGGGGCGATGATGAAGGATCGATCCAACAGTCATCCCTTTCATGTCTTGTAGCCGGTATTCCTGAAGATGAGATCAGGATCGACACTTTGGAAAGTGCCATCAAAAAAGGCAAGGAAGAAGGAATCAAAGATCTGCATAAGGAAAGAGGCATGATCATCAAGGTGAAAGGCGAAGACTATGGTTACCTCACGATCCCCAGCATCACGCCCGAAGACCTCAGCGGCAAAGAACTGACTCGAGGCCATATGGATCTGAGAAAACAAGCTTTAGCCTATACCAAAGCGATCAGCACTTATGCGCCGGGCTTTGCCGGCATGCGTCTTCTTGGTACTGCACCATACATCGGGATCCGTGAATCAAGAAGGATGATCGGCAAGGTGATCATCAAAGGTGAAGATATGTTAAAAGGTCAGAAATGCGATGATGTCATCGCCAGAGCCGGCTGGCCATGTGAGATGCACAAAGGTACCGGCGTAAAATTCACAGCCATGAAAGAAAATGATTGGTATGATATACCTATCGGTTCCCTTATCTGCAATGACATCGGCAATCTATTTACCGCCGGTCGCTCGATCAGCGCCGAGAGTGTCGCCCTGGCATCACTTCGGGTCATGGGTACCGGTTTTGCCACCGGACAAGCTGCCGGTGTCATCGCCAGCGAAAAGGCCAAAAACGGCAATTACGATACAAAGACAGTGCAGAAGATCCTGAAAGATCAGAATGCACTTATCTGAGAAAGGATAGAATATGGAAAAAAGTAAAGACATCAGATTTTATATCACCCTTATCATCGCTTTAGCTTTCATGTTCGGGATGCGTTATGTCCCAGCACCGGAAGGACTGAGCGCATCCGGTATGCAGGTCGTCGGTATCTTTATCGGCATCCTCATCCTGTGGCTGACCGTTTCGATCGATTGGCCTTCGATATTCTTACTAGGAGCACTGGCACTTGTACCTGAGCTGAACTTCAATTCGATCTTACAGGGATCTTACGGCAACTCGACCTTCGTGTTCCTCATGTACACCTTTATCGTCACCTATGCCTTAGGTAAGACGAGTTTTATCAAGCGGATCGCTCTGGCATTCATCACATCGAAATTCGCTAAAAGAGGTCCCTGGTGGTTTGTGACTTTGTACAGTGCATCGATCATCTTCATCGGCATGTTCATATCACCGACTGTTCTGTTTTTCGTCTATTTACCGATATTAGAAGAGATCAACAGCTTATTAGGTCTTAAAAAAGGTGATAAGTTAGGTGCGTTATTGATGATGAGCACCGTCATCATGTGTGGCGTATCCAGTGGTATGACACCGATCGCCCATGTCTTCCCGCTTATTGCGATGGGTCTGTATTCGGATATGTACGGTGTCGCCATCGATTATGCCCGTTTTATGATCGTCGCCATCCCGGTAGGTCTTCTGACCTTCGCCTTGACCCTCGGCGCTTTCAAACTCTTCCTGAGACCGGATATGAGTGCCTTGAAGAATTTCGATCTCAGCAAGATCGGCAGTGTCGAAGGCAAGGTATCATCGGCGGAAAAGATCATCATGGCCGTCTTTATCTTAGTCATCGTCTTATGGGTCGCCCCGGGTCTGATCATGCTTTTTATCACAAGTGGTCCTTTG
>CASEHR010000012.1 GCA_949287785.1 uncultured Bacillota bacterium
CGATGACGGGCGGGAAAACCAAAAACGCGGCCTCAATCATCACTGCTCAAAGCGAGCTGGATGCGATCGTCCGAGATATCGATTCTTATCGAGCACAAGCTTTGATCGATCTCAAATCCTATAACGATATTGTCAAGAAAAAAGAAAACCTTGAATCTTCGATCATCGAAAAACGGATCACCTTAGCAAAACTGGAACCGGTTGTTTCGGTAAAGAAATCAAAATACGATAAGCTCAAAAGTGATCTTGAGCTGCTTGAGCCGGCCAATGATCACGAGATCAACATATCAGAGGACATTGTAAAACGCTTAAATGACGCCTATTCTTTACGTGATGATCTGAATAGTGATATAAAAGCATTGACATCTAAAAAGACCAAACTTAATAATGACATCGATCGCAAAGATCAACAGCTCCGTCAAATCCGCCATACGCTTGAAGATGAACGCAACAATGAAAAGACACTCATTTCTCAGGAATCAGCTCTGAATACAAAACTAGAGCAAGATATAGCGCGCTTGACAAGCGTCTATCAGATGACTTATGAATACGCCAAGGAAAATGTCAAAGACATGCCGCTTGATAACGCAAAAGACGAAGTAGTCAGATTGCGTCGTGAAATTGAAGCATTAGGCAATATCAATATGGACGCTCCTGAAGAATACGACAAAGTCAATGAGCGTTATGAATTCACAAAGAAAAACTATGATGATCTAATCGCCTCCCGTGATAAGATCCTCGATGCGATAAACGAGATGGATGAGATCATGAAAGTTCAGTTCAAAGAAATGTTCGACAAGATCAACGCAGAATTACCATCGACATTCAAAGCTCTGTTCGGCGGCGGTAAAGCCAAGCTCGTATTGGAAGATCCGGAAGACATCCTCAATACCGGTATTGATATCGATGTACAGCCGCCAGGTAAATCGGTGCGCTCGATCAGATTGTTCTCCGGTGGAGAAAAGACATTGATTGCGATCTGCGTCCTGTTTACGATCTTGAAAGTAAGACCAGTACCACTTGTCTTATTCGATGAGGTCGAAGCGGCGTTAGACCAGGCAAATGTTGAAAGATTTGCTAAATACGTAAAAAACTACTCGCATCGAACACAATTTATCGTCATTACCCATCGACCTGGTACTATGGCACAATGCGACGTCTTATACGGCATAACAATGCCGCAGCGTGGTATTTCACAAGTATTGAAGGTCAAGCTGGTCGATGCCATCGAAATGATAGAAGCAAGTGAGGAAAAAGATTAATATGGGTTTTTTAGAGAATATCAAGAATAAGATCATCGGGAAAGACAAGGATAAATATCTCAGTGGTTTTTCCAATACCAATAAAGCGATCGGTCAAAAACTCAAGGTAATCACCACAGGTAATATCGATCCCAATACCTTTATCGAGGAATTGATGATAACGCTGTTAGAAGCAGATCTCGGCTACAAGACATCGCAAAAGATCGTCGATAAAGTTCAGGCCGAAGTAAGTAAATACTACGTTCTTAATCAAAAAGATGTCTTCAACATCCTTCATCAGTGCCTTAAAGAAATATATGGGGAAGATAAAAAAGAAATAAAGTATGCCGATAATGGTCCGACAGTAATAATGCTGGTGGGAGTAAACGGAAGCGGAAAGACATCGACAGCCGCTAAACTGGCTTATCACTTTAAAAAGATGGACAAAAAGGTATGCCTTGTAGCGGGCGATACATTCAGAGCCGGCGCTATCGATCAATTGGATAAATGGGCCAAGCGCCTGGGAGTCGACATTGTAAAAGGGGTCGAAAACCGTGATCCGAGCAGTGTATTGGTCAACGGTTGCCGTTATGCAAAAGATAATAATATCGATATCTTGATATGCGATACTGCCGGTCGTTTACAAAACAAAGTAAGTTTGATGAACGAGCTTGCTAAAATGAAAAAGGTCGTCGCCAGAGAGATAGAGGGGGCTCCTCATAATACCTGGCTTGTCATCGATGCCAACACAGGTCAAAACGGTCTGTCTCAAGGGCTATTGTTCAACGAAGCGACAGATCTCACGGGTATAATCCTGACTAAGATGGATGGTACTTCAAAAGGCGGTATCGTCATTGCGGTAAAAGACCTGATCGGCGTACCTGTTTTCTTCATCACATTAGGAGAAACGGAAGAAGATCTGAGACTGTTTGATCTAGATCTGTATCTCTACAGTATCATTGAGGATTTGAATGAAGATGCATCGCGATAAAATATACGACAACGATCTTCTTGACTACTATGGGAATCTGCTGACAGACAGACAAAATGAAGTTATGAAGATGTACATTGCTGATGATATGAGCATGCAGGAGATTGCTGATTCATTGATGATTTCAAAACCGGGCGTTCAGGATCTGATCAATCGGACATATAAAACGCTTGACGATTATGAAAACAAGCTCAGATTAATCGAACTTGCCAAAAAAAGGGAAGCTATCTATCGTGAAATCAAATCGCTAATCGATGATGAATATATCGGCGAAAAGATCGCCCAGCTTGAGATATTAAAATAGGAGGGGAATTAAATGGCTAAAATCATCGCAGTAAATGCTGGAAGTTCATCTTTGAAATTCCAATTATTCGAAATGCCGGAGGAAAATGTATTGACATCCGGTATCGCAGAAAGAATCGGTCTTGAGGAAGGTATTTTCACTATCAAGGTAAATGGTGAAAAATTCACAACTAAACTACCGATCGAAGATCATGCAAAAGCTGTGCAATTACTATTAAATGCACTTATAGAGCACGGTATTGTCAAGGATCTTAACGAGATTCAAGGTGCTGGTCATCGTATCGTCCAAGGTGGTTCTTATTTTGACAGTTCGGTAAAAGTCGATGACGATGTCGTGAATAAAGTAGATGAACTATGTGAACTGGCACCTTTGCACAATCCAGCTCATTTAGTTTGTTACAAGGCATTCAAAGAAGCTTTGCCTCATATCGGACATGTATTTGTCTTCGATACAGCTTTCCATCAGACAATGGGACCGGAATCATATATGTTCCCTGTTCCTTATGAATGGTATACAGACTACAAGATCAGAAGATATGGTGCTCACGGCACATCCCATCAGTACATTTCCAGGCGGACAGCTGAACTCATGCACCGCAACAACGAAGAGATCAATCAGATAACTTGTCATTTAGGCAATGGTGCTTCGATAAGCGCTATAAAAGGCGGTAAGTGCATCAATACATCAATGGGGCTTACACCACTTGGCGGTATTATGATGGGCACAAGATCCGGTGATATCGATCCAACGGTAGTCT
>CASEHR010000013.1 GCA_949287785.1 uncultured Bacillota bacterium
AGCGAACATATCGCTCATCTCGTCATAATAGGCATCAAACTCTTCTTCACTTGTCACATAGGCATTCAATTGACACATCGTGTCAAAACCACACTGCAGGTTGACCTTATTCATCAGGGTGTATTCTTCTTTTTGATCACATGCCGCTAAACTCATCAGCATTAAGGCGATGATCGATATCTTCAATATTTTCATCATTAGCTCCTCTAAGTTCAGTATGGAAAGAATATCATCAGTATTTATTCACGAGTTTCAGAACCTGCTGAAAAACAATGCTTTTTATCTTTTTCTTTCATACCTTAGAAATTATAACAGGATTATGATAATATAATAAAGTTAAAGTTTTAAGGAGGGAAAGTATGTCATTTTTGATTGGACCAATGCAAAAACACTTAAATGGCCATAAAGAATTGACTGCTCATAACGAGATCCTGGAACTGCCTGTCCAGGCGAAGGTATATATTCCTTTAGCGATGGGCAATGCCAAGATCGATGTGTTAGTCAAAGAAGATGATCATGTCAAAGTTGGTACGCAAATTGCGGCTAGAAATGACCATTTCTATGTGCCTATCTTTGCATCGGTATCCGGTAAAGTTCTCGGTGTCGAAAAGAGAATGGGATCAAATCTAAGACCATGTGACCATTTAGTCATTGAAAACGATGGTAAGATGGAAATAGAAGACGGTATGTCAACGCTCAGTTTAGACGCTGACGGAGAATCGATCATCGCTTTCATGAAGGAAAAAGGACTGGTCGGATGCGGAGGAGCCGGATTCCCGACATATGTCAAATATCAAACAGATAAATGTGAGACTTTGATCATCAACGCTGTCGAATGTGAGCCGTACATTACTGCTGATGCTCAGACGATCGAGCATCACATGGATGATTTCCGCCGTGGTGTAATTGCGATGTTCAAAGCTTCGAAAGCAAAGAAATGCTTAGTTGGCATCAAAGAGACGAAAAAGGAATTGATTCCTAAGCTCGTTGAGCTTTTTAAAGATCAGGATCAGATCACGGTAACACCGGTCAAGGATGTTTACCCGATGGGTTGGGAAAGAACACTCCTTTATGAATTGGTGCATAAGCGTTATGACAAATTGCCGATCGAAGTAGGTTGTATCGTATCTAACGCGACAACAGCGATTAGACTTGGTATGGCTATGGAGACAGGTATGCCGATCGTCGATAAGATCGTCACCGTATCGGGTGATGCGGTCAAAGAACCGCACAATGTTCACTGTCCGGTCGGAACGCCGTTCAGTGTTTTGATCGATGCCTGCGGCGGTTATACGAAAGATACGATCGAGCTTGTTGCCGGCGGACCAATGATGGGCGGCGCAGTCACTAAAGATGAGGTCTGTGTCGGTCTTGCGACTAATGCTGTTACTGTTTTAGAACATAAAGATGTCAAGAGCATCAGCTGTCTGCGCTGCGGTCAGTGTGTAGATCACTGCCCGAGCGGCTTGCAACCGGTCAATATCAGCAATGCTTTCAAAGCCAATGATATCGATCGTCTGGAAAAACTAAGACCGATGGATTGTATCGAATGCGGTATGTGCACATATATCTGTCCATCAAAGATCGAAGTTACGGAAAACGTCAGAAAAGCTAAACGGATGATGGCTTTGCGCGTTAAGAAATAGGGGGATCAATAATGGAATTAAAATTTAAGGCGGCACCACATTACCGTCAGAAGTTATCGACCCAGAGAATAATGTGGGATCTGACGCTTGGCTTATTGGTCGTATATGCTTTCGGCCTCTACAATTCATTTACTTTAGGCCAGGCCTATCTGACAAATGCCATCGTCTTGATGGTCACATCGATTCTCGTTGCTTTAGTGACGGAAGCGGTGTGGGCGCTTTGTACAAAGAAGCCGGTCGTCAGTTATCTTCTGAGCTCATTCGGATGGATCACCGCAATAATCCTGACGCTCATGGTGCCGGTCAATACCGAACCATATGCTCTTGGTGTTGCGACATTCTTATGTATTTTCTTCGGTAAGCTTGTCTTTGGCGGCTTTGGTCAGAATATATTCAACCCGGCAGCGGTCGGAAGAGCGATCATCTTCGCTAGTTTTGCCGGCAGTATCTCTAGTGATCTGGTCACATCGGCTACACCGACGACAACGATGAACTCTGCCGGTTGGGCACTGTTCGGGGAAGGATTCAATACCTTTTTAAGTGATTTCGGCGGTATCAGTAACCTGTTTGTCGGTAGCTACAGCGGCGCTTTAGGTGAGACAAGTGCACTGGTGATCTTGCTTGTCGGTGTTTATCTTGTCATCAGGGAAGTCATCGACTGGCGTATTCCGGTAACTTATATCGGTGTCATCTTTGTCGGGACACTCTTGATCGGCATGTATACTGGTGCCGGTGTAAATTATGCGCTGTTCAGCATCTTAACGGGTGGCGTCATGTTCGGTGCGGTATTCATGCTTACCGATCCGGTCACAAGTCCTAATACGCGCGCCGGTAAGATCGTCTTTGCGGCATTGGCAGGTTTTCTGACGGTTCTGATCCGTTTCTGTGCCAACTATCCGGAAGGCGTCTTGTTCTCGATCTTGCTTGTCAATATCCTTACACCGGTGATCGATAAGATCTTTGATGGTAAACAGGTATTGCGTGAAAAGAAGAATCTGACGATCGTTTCCGGTACTGTAATTGCTGTTGTGGCGCTTATCTTCGCTCTTGGCTTCACTCTGACGCCTACTGAGTCATATCGCAGTATCAATGTACCTACCGGAGAAACGATCAATCTGAGTGATGATTACAGTGACTATCGTGCGCAGTTGGTATCACAGGATGGCAATACTTATGTCATAGATGTCAGAGGCTTCGGTCTCATCGATCCGGATGGTATCGCCAGCGGCAGCGGTCATACATATGAAAGAAACGTCATTACGGTGACTGTTGATCCGGATACACAAACAGTTACGGATATCGAGTTTACGACATTCGGTGATACAGTCGGTTTCGGTGTTGTTTGTCTTGAAGATATTTTCATGAATCAATTCATCGATTCCGGTCTTGAATCTGATGTAAATTGTGTAACGGGAGCTACATATACATCCAAGTCAGTAGCGGCAGCTGTCAAGTTAGCCTTGAATGGTGGTGTAAGCTACAACAAAGGCGGCGAAGCAGCGATCGGCGATGATTACAGTGATTACCGTGCTGAAGTTACCGAAAATGAAGATGGTTCTTACCATGTAACAGTCAGAGGCTTCGGTCTCATCGATCCGGACGGTATCGCCAGCGGCAGCGGTCATACATATTCACGGAATGAATTTGATATCGTCATCAATGACGACGGTACAGTCGGAAGTGTTAAGTTCAGTACATTCGGTGATACAGTTGGTTTTGGTGATAAGTGCCAGGATCAGGGTTACCTCGATCATTTTGTCGGCAAGACACTTGATGACAATGCTGATCTCATCTCGACAGCAACCTGGACATCTAACTCTGTCGTAGCTGCTGTCAATGCTGCACTGAATGCAGCTAATCAATAGGAGGTAAGATAATGAAAAAAGCATTACAATTAGTCCTCTTTTTAGGAATTATCGCGATGATATCCGGTGTGGCTGTCGGTTATGTCAACAGCATCACCGAACCGATTATCCAGGATAATCTCTTGGCAAATGAGATCACTAACCTCGAAGCTATGTATCCGGGTGCTGAATTCGCTGCCTTGGAAGTCAGTGATGACAGCGGTTATGTTCAGGGTGCTTATGAAGTTGTCGGTGAAGGATATGCTGTCAAGATCCAGACGACCGGTTATAACTCATCAACACCGATCATCGCTTTAGTCGGTTTTGACAACGAGGGAACAATTACAGGTCTCATGGCCATTCAACAGCAGGAGACAGATGGTTTTGGTACCAAGTGTTTCGAAGATGGCAATGTTGATGCATTGTATGTCGGCAAGACCCTGGATGAAACAGTTGATCTTTTGAGCGGTGCAACAGTAACCAGTACGGCGCTGCAAAATGCGATCAGTGCTGCCCAAGCGGTTGTATCCGGGCTTGTCGGTTAAGGAGGAGTGAATATGTGGCAAAACTTTAAAAATGGTTTTATCAAAGAGAATCCGGTCTTCGGCTTATACCTCGGTATGTGTTCAGCCTTAGCGATCTCAACGAGCTTGAACAATGCGATCGGTATGGGTGCGTGTGTTACTCTGGTTCTGATCTGTTCGAATATCATCGTCAGCCTGATCCGCAAGATCACGCCTGATGAGATCAGGATCCCGGTATACATCGTCGTTATTGCATCTTTGGTCACGCTTGTCGAGATGATCGTTCATGCGTTTATGCCGGAGCTCTATACATCGTTGGGTGTCTTCTTAGGTCTCATCGTCGTCAACTGTATCATTCTTGGCAGAGCAGAAGCTTTTGCCAGCAAGAACGGTGTCGGCGCCAGTGCGATTGATGGTCTGGGTATGGGTCTTGGATATACATTTGCTCTGTTGCTTATCTCGGTTGTTCGTGAATTCCTGACGACAGCCGGTCTGAGCTTTGTAAATCCTTTTGATTCGACACAGGTCATCTTCTCATTCACGATCGAGGCGCTTGAACCTTATACGATCTCATTGTTTGGCGCCAGTGTCGGTGCATTCTTAACGTTCGCATGCTTTGCAGCTCTGTTTGCTGTCTTACGTGAGCGGGCAAATAAAAAGGAGGCTAAATAATCATGATGGAATTGTTTTCATTAGCCCTTGGTGCAGTTTTGGTCAATAACGTCGTATTATCAAAGTTCTTAGGTATCTGCCCATTTTTAGGTGTATCCAAGTCGAGTAAGAATGCGATCGGTATGGGATTGGCAGTTATCTTTGTCATCTTCGGCGCTTCTCTTATCACATATGCGTTGTATTATCTCGTGCTTGAACCTTTGAACATCGAGTATATGCAGCTTATCACCTTTATCTTGGTCATTGCGACATTTGTCCAATTCATCGAGATGTTCATTAAGAAGTACAGTGCCGGCCTTTACAAGGCATTGGGTATTTATTTACCACTGATCACAACCAACTGTGTAGTCTTGTTTGTCGCTCAGGATAATATTACTCAAGGCTATAACTTAGCGGAAACGATCGTCAATTCGATCGCTGTCCCAGCCGGATTCATGCTTGTATTGTATTTATTCTCTTGCTTGCGCGAGAGATTAGACAGTGCAGATACGCCAAAGGCCTTTAAAGGCAATCCGATCGCGCTTGTAACTGCCGGTCTGATGGCTTTAGCATTCAGTGCCTTTGCAGGTATCGTTTAATGACGATCCTGTATGGAATGATCTTTATCATCGTCCTTGGCAGTATTTATGTATTGGGTTATTACTTCAATCATAAAACACCTAAACCAAAGGGCTGTGAAGGTCTTACATCAGCTTGTGAAGGTTGTCATGTAACATCGTGTGACAACAATCCGGCCAATCGATATGAGGAGATAAAAAATGGGTAATTTATTAAATGTCGTTTTAGTGATGCTAGTACTGGGTTGTGTTATGGGTCTAATATTATTCATCGCTTCTGTAGCATTCCATGTTGAAGTCGATGAAAGGGAAGACAAGGTTACCGGTATGCTGCCTGGCTACAACTGCGGTGCTTGCGGTTATCCCGGCTGCAGTGGTTTGGCTAAGGCGCTTGTCAGCGGAGAGACCGATCTTGTCAGTTGCAAACCGTGCAAACCTGATCAAAGAGCGGCTATCGTTGATTATTTAAACAACGCTACCGGTCCAAACGGTGAAAAGGTCACTGTAAAATCGATATAATCACAAACGTACGGTCAGATGATCGTACGTTTTTTTAAGGGTTTTTTCTTGTTTATGACTTATATGATGTGGAGGGATAAGTTATGAAGAAGAAAAAGATGATCTTGGCAATGATCGCAGGCATCATTATTGTGTTTGTCGGTATTATCTTGTTTTTTCTGTTACGGGGAAAGACTGTCAGAGTACCGGTAGCCACCCACACGATAAAGCCGTGGTCTAAGGTTGCTGAAGAAGATATAGGGTATGTTGAACTTGAAGAAGATATCATTCCGGATAATATCATCGTCGACAGCGACAATATCTTAAACAGGTATATAATCGCTCAGACGACCGTTTATCCTGAATCATTCTTCTTTGAAGGTATGCTGATCGATGCGGAAATGATGCAGGATGGCGCTTATCGGTATCTGGCTGACGATGAAGTAGCTTATGAGTTATACACAAGCGAAATCAAGATCAATGCCAAAGCTATCACACCGGGAATGAATATCGATCTATATCTGACCTTAAAAGACGGAAATAACATCCACAGTGATCTCTTGCTGGCAAATGCTTTGGTTTTGGAAAAGTATGATCGCGATGGCGGCATCATCCGTAATAATGATCCGGTCGCTTCTTTGGCGAT
The DNA here is from genome assembly GCA_949287785.1 of uncultured Bacillota bacterium. GTDB lineage: Bacteria > Bacillota_I > Bacilli_A > Erysipelotrichales > Erysipelotrichaceae > JAHHTG01. The sequence goes on from CASEHR010000013.1 coordinate 6,388, forward strand.
CAGAATCAAAAGAGGGGATGTCAATTATCTTAATAAAGCCTTGGCACTCGGCAACATGTCGGCTATCGTCTCAAGCGAAGCCTATAGTTCAAAGGATACCAAACTCAATGAAGAAAGTGAGATCATTCAATATCTTGAAAGTGATGATATTTCTGTCGATGAATAGTTTATTGGGATGCCAAAAGGTCGATAAAAAGAGCTGTGTCCTTGATATCGATGAATTTTCGATCACTTATCATATCAAACATCAAAACGATATCGTCAGAAAAGTCACGATCGAAACCAAGATCGGCAAGAGTGCCTTTGATTATGATGAAGAACTGATCGGGTCATATCTTAGCGGATGCCCTGAATATCAGATCCTGACCGATGATATTGTCATCTATGAAGATGTTGTAGTCGATGATGATCGATACAGCCTGAAAAAGACGATCGATCATCTGCAGAATGAAGGATATAAGTGTTATTAAGTTGAGGTCATGACAAAAGATATATGTTAAAATAGCCTTTGATGAAAAGGCTGTTTTTAGTATTTATCGTTTTATTCTTGCTTGTTGGCTGTCATGAAGTGACGGATATCGAAACGGCGATCGATGATACGATCAGTTTGATCGAAAGTCAGGAGCTGACGATTTATGATAATCACGAAAAGGATTACTATTCATATTATCTTCCCGGTGGAGTGATGAATCTTGAAAGTACCGATACATATAACATCTTATCGACTAATGGTGTAAATGTTATCCTCAATATCGATATCGACAAGATCATAAAGGATGCCTATTACAGTGATGTGCAGGGTGTTTCCGAAACTTACGCGATAAATGATGCATCTATCAGCAAGAATGATACGATCGATGGTATCGCATATGAACTGGAAGTCTATGAGTATAATGATCGGTATCTAATTGAGCTGTTCATCAATAATGCCGACATGATAACACTTGTTGATCGGAATAATATCGACAATGTGCTATATGATATGTTTATTATCGGCATGAGCATATCGACCAACAACGAGCTTGTGATCAATGATTTTTCCAGTCGTGACGTGATAGACTATCATCAGGAAGCAGTCGATCTTTTCGAGATCGTCATTCCGCGTGACGGCCGTTTAGATGAATTGATCAAGCCTAATCAAAATGTGGTAGAATAAAGAATAAAGAGGTGGATGTATGAACGTAAAGAAGATTTTAGATCTGATTTTTGAACCTGTCGATGATGAAGAAGAACAAGCGGAAGTTATCGTCGATAAACCTTTGGAAAGACATGATTTTAAAAAGGAAGTCAAAAAGGCCCCAGAAGTAAAAGTATCGAATACAGAAGTAATAGCCAAGCGGGCGGAAGTTAAAAAGAAAGATGTACTGGATCGCGGTTACAGTAAGAAATATGATATCAATTTAGAAAAGCGTACCAAGAAGGAAAACAAGCCACTCCCCAAATATGAACCACAGCCACCGATGAGTCCGATTTTCGGCGTTTTGGAAAAGGCACCGGAAGGGGACGATGATCGACCTCATTTTGTACCGTCTAATAATACCAAGACGCACAAAAGCTCTCTGGGCACTGTTTTGTCACCTATCTATGGTGTTATCGGGGGCGAAGATGTCAAAGAGAATAAAGTGATCATCACCAAAGATGATGACAGCAAGACTAAAGTCGTAAGCCAATCAAATATCAAACCATTGGCGGATGATTTTGATACGATCGAGATGATCAAGGTCAAGCCGGAAGTGAAGGCTGAAGAAAAGAAAGAAGAAGTAACACCGATCAGTGTTATCTTAGAGCGACCTTCCGAAGTTCAGGACGAGACCTATATCTCAAGTGAAGACATTACGCTTTTTGATGATTTGGAGAAAAAGTAGTGTACTATTTTATCGGGATCAAAGGTAGCGGAATGGCGGCATTGGCCGTCATGCTCAATGACTTGGGTTACGAAGTGATGGGATCGGATCTGGACCGTTATTTCTTCACTCAGGATGAATTGGTAAAAAGGGGGATCAAGATCGTCGGTTTTGATCCGGACAATATCGCGAGTGATTATACCGTTATTATCGGCAATGCTTTTCTGGAAGACTTTCCTGAAGTCACCGCCGCCAGAAATAAGGGCTGCATCTGCTATCGATATCATGAGTTTTTAGGAAAACTCATGGAGAATTACAAGACGATCGCTATCGCCGGTTCACATGGCAAGACAACAACGACAGCCATGACGGCACAGATGATGGCGAAATTTAAAGAAACAGGCTACCTCATTGGCGATGGCGAAGGCTATCTGGCTAAAGAGAGTGAGTATCTTTGTGTTGAAGCCGATGAGTTCAGGCGCCATTTTTTGGCATACAGACCGAATTACGCCATAATAAACAATATTGAAATAGATCATATCGACTATTTTAAGGATGATGCGGACTATTTGAGTGCATATCAGAGTTTTGTCGATCAGGTCAAGGATGCCGTCTTTTATTGGGGTGATGATAAGGAATGCCGGAAATTGGATATCAAGGTACCGAGTTTTTCTTTCGGTTTAGATGACGGGAATGATTTCAGGGCAACCGATATCAATGAGGATGAAGAAGGAACGAGCTTCAGTTTATTCTTCCATGACAACTTCATTTATAATTTTCATCTGCCTTTTGTTGGGCGTCATCTTTTGATCGATGCACTGGGAGTCATTAGCCTTGGGATCGTCTTGTGTTTTGATGTCAGGAGGATCGAGAGTGCACTGATGCATTTTGAAAGCCCAAAAAGGCGTTTTAAGGTTCAGGAGGTTGGCACGGATATCTTTATCGATGATTACGCCCATCACCCGACGGAAGTAGCAGTTACTTTAAAAGCGGCCAGACAGCGATATCCCGATAAAAAGATCGTTGCCATCTTTAAACCGCACCGGGCTAGTCGCGTTCAGTATTTCGCCGAGAAGTTCAAAGCGGCTTTACAGGAAGCTGATGATATCTATCTTTTGGAATTCAATTCGATCGATGACAAACAAGATGGTACAGACATATCGATCGCTTATCTGGCTGATATGATTCAGGGTGCAAAAGTCTTGTCGGAAGATGAAGAAGGGGCCAGAATATTGAGTGCTTATCAAGATGCCGTGCTTTGCTTCATGTCATCAAAAGACATCTATGATCTGGAAGATCTGACAAAGAACATTATCAACAATTAACAAAATCAACCGCTTTGAAAGGGTGGTGTTCATAAGACAGTAAAAGACACCGCAGCACTATGGTGTCTTTTACTGTAGATTATCCCGTTATGTGGTAATATGGAACTGAACAGACTTACAAATCGGAAGTTTATGAGAAGAGTAAAGGAAAATGAATAATTTTGACTATATCACATTGAGAGAAAGAGCAGAATTAAAAAGCTGTGCGGCGGAATGGTTCCATTGTAAATGGGGCGTTCCAACGGAAGCCTATCTAGAATGTATGGAGGCTTATCTGAAAAAAGAAACGGAGTACGGTTGGTATCTCTGCATGAACGGTGACAAAATCGTCGGCGGTATGGGCGTAATCGAAAATGACTTCCATGACAGGAAAGACCTTACCCCGAATGTCTGCGCAGTCTATACAGAAAAAGACTATCGCTGCAAAGGAATCGCAGGTCATCTGCTGAATATGGTCGTAGAGGATAT
>CASEHR010000014.1 GCA_949287785.1 uncultured Bacillota bacterium
ATATTCCGAAAGCATTGCAGCCATATATGGGTGGTAAAGAAATCATCAAAGGTGAAGACTAGGTCTTCCCTTTTATGTTACACGTGAAACATAAAAGGGATGTTCCACGTGTAACGCTTAGGAGAAACTATGTATAAAGCAGCGATATTTGATTTTAATGGCACACTGTTTGACGACAGCACCATCCATATCAAGATCTGGGAAAAACTCTATGATGAGATCAGTGATCACAAAGGTGATTACAAGACTTTTTCAAAAAATCTTTTAGGTGCTCACAATAAGACGCTGATCGATAAGATGTATCAAAGCGTCAATAAAAAGATCGGACCGGAAGAAAATGACCGGCTATCAGAACGTAAGGAAGCGATGTATCGTGAGTATGCGATAAAGAATGATCTTTGTCATCTTATCAAAGGCGCAGACAAACTTATGGATGAGATAAAAGATCATGATATGAAAATGAATCTGTGCAGCGCTTCGATCAAAGCGAATATCGATTTCTTTTTTGCGGAATTTCATGTGGATAGGTGGTTTGATCCGAAACTGGTCGTCTATGATGACGGGACGATGCATGATAAAGTGCTCATGTATCAAAAGGCAGCAGCGATGATCGGTGCTGATATCAAAGACTGTCTGATCTTCGAGGACAGTGATTATGGCGCGGAATGTGCCGTCAAGGCCGGTGCTGATGTCATTCTGATCGATCGTTTCCATAACAAATCACCCAAAGAAGGGATCATTCAGATTGTATATGACTTTGATGAAGTCGATCGTGAATTGATATTTGCTTAGACTGCGTAAATATGTTATGATTTTTAGCGGTACAACAGCTATGATCTAATCTGGTCAGGTCCGGAAGGAAGCAGCCATACGACCCTCTAGTTGTGTGTACCTTTTTATTTTAATATGGAAGATAGAGATTTTATGATGATCGCCCTCAAACAAGCGCAGAGGGCATATATTGAAGATGAGGTACCGGTTGGCTGTGTGATCGTTCATGATGATAAGATCATCGCATCGGCGCACAATGAGAAAGAGAAGCGGCAGGACACGACTGCCCATGCTGAAATCCTGGCGATCCAAAAAGCCGAGGAGATATTAAAGACCTGGCATCTGGAAGACTGTACCTTATATGTAACCTTAGAGCCGTGCATGATGTGTACAGGCGCTATCGTTCACAGTCGTATCAAGCGGGTCGTCTATGGAACAGAAGATCCAAAAGGCGGTGCTTTGATGAGCAATATCAGACTGAGAGATATCAAAGGGATCAATCATTATCCCATCATTGACGGTCCGGTCATGAAAGAAGAATGCAGCGGGATCCTGAAGGATTATTTCAAAGGCAAGCGGCATAAGTAAGTCAGCTATGATATAATTATTGATATGGCATATCAAGTATTATATCGTAAATATCGACCACAGACTTTTGAGGAAGTCGTTGGTCAGGATCATATTGTCAAGACTTTATTGAATGCGGTCAAAAAGAACAAGATCTCGCATGCTTATTTGTTCTGCGGACCGAGAGGGACTGGTAAAACATCGATCGCCAAGATCTTTGCGAAAGCTTTAAATTGTACGAGCGAAGATAAGATCCCTTGCGGTGAGTGTGCCAACTGTAAAGCAATAGCAGATGGCAGCTTCCCTGATTTTTTTGAACTCGATGCCGCCAGCAACAATTCCGTTGATAATATCCGCAATCTGGTCGAGGGAGCTTCATACCAACCGATGCAGGGTAAATATAAGATCTACATTCTGGATGAAGTACACATGCTGTCACCGAGTGCAGCCAATGCCCTTTTGAAGACATTAGAAGAGCCGCCGGCCCATGTCATCTTTATTTTAGCGACAACAGATCCGCAAAAGCTGCTGCCGACGATCTTATCGCGCTGTCAGCGTTATAACTTCACTAAAGTATCCGATGAGGATATGAAAAGAAGGCTTGTGGAGATACTGAACAAAGAAGCGATCGAATATGATGAGGGAGCTCTTGATATCATCTGTGATCTGGCAGATGGCTGTGTAAGAGATGCTCTTTCGATCCTGGATGAAGCTTTGGCGTATGGTGATTATCGGTTATCGACAGCTGATCTGATCCAGATGTTCGGTCTTATGACCAGGGAAGCCAAGACAGAATTGCTTGTCGACATCAAAAGCAAGCGCATCGATGATGCGATCACGAAAGTCAAGTCCTTATATCGTCAAGGAATCGATATAAAATCACTGACCCAGGACATGATCAGGATATTCAAGGATCTTGTCATCTATAATGAAACGCAAAGTGAAAGGTTATTGACGGTCATCGATAAGAATGATGTACAAAAGCTGTCATCTTTTTACAGTAATGAGGAAGCACTGACGGCGATCGATATTCTGATCAGAGCACTGGATATTTACCGTAAAGGTCAGGATCAGCTTTCCTATTTTGAGATCGTAGTATTGAAGATCGCCGAATTGACATCTGAAAATAAAAAAGAGAGTAGATCTTCATCCGTCTTTGATGAAGAGATCAAAGTTCAGAAGAAACCGGATATAAAACTTGAACTCGATGAAGTGAAGATGAAAAAAGAAGATATCATCTCCGTTTTGAAAGTTGCCAGTAAAGAGCGCAAGGAACACGATAATGTCATCTATGAAAGACTACGGGATTTCAGTTTTGATGAGAATAAGCGACGTTATTTCGCTCTTTTGAAGGATACGGAGATCTTTGCTTCCGCTGATGATATGATCATCTTTGGTGCATACAGCGAAAGCGGTGCCCATCAGATCAATGATATCGACAATAATAAAGACCTTTATTACTTTCTGATCGATGAGTTTGGTATCGATAAGATGGTCTATGCATTGGGACCGAGCGAAAAAGAAGCGGTAGCCAGATCGTTTGTCGCCAGTATCAATGATGAGCTGATCCCATATGAAGTAGTGCGTTATCCGAAAAGGGAAAAGAAAGACCTTGTGTCGAAGCTTGAGGAAGCTTTCGGCAAGGTGGAGGTGATCGATGAGTGATATTTACCCCAAGAGTTTAGCTAGATTGATCGAAGACTTGAAACATCTGCCTGGCGTCGGTGAAAAGACAGCTCAGCGTTATGCTTTCTCACTTTTAAAGGAAGATCACCTTTTCATCGAAGGTCTGGCCGAAGATCTGCGTAAGGTCAAAAGCGAGATCGTCACCTGCCCTAAGTGCGGTTTTATCAGTGAGAAAGGGCGGTGCATGATCTGTGATGATCTGCTTCGTGATCATACGTCGATCATGGTCGTATCGTATGATCAGGATGTGATCGCCATGGAGAAGACGCAGACATATCGCGGTCTGTATCATGTCTTAAAAGGGGTGATATCATCATCAAAAGGCATATATCCCGATGATCTCAATATCACTTCTCTTCTGAAGCGCCTGGATGGGATCAAAGAGGTCATTATCGCTGTTTCACCGACGATCGATGGTGAGACGACGGCGCTGTATCTTGAAAAGATATTAGCCAGATACGACATTCTGGTTACACGGATCGCCCACGGACTGCCGATGGGTGCCAGTCTGGATTATGCTGATGAGCTCACACTTATCCAGGCTTTGAACAATCGTCGATCAATAAAGGAGTGATGAGATGAAGAAAGATATAGAGATAGCTCAAGAAAACGAGATGATGCCGATCGTTGAGATCGCTAAGAAATTGGGTATCAACGAAGGCGATATCGATCTGTATGGTAAATATAAGGCTAAAGTCAATCTGAGGGCTGAGGATTTCGATGATAAGGATGGTAAACTCATCCTGGTCACAGCGATCAATCCTACCGGAGCCGGTGAAGGCAAATCGACGGTCACGATCGGCTTGGCCGATGGTCTGGCAAGACTGAATAAAAGCGTCTGTGCCTGCCTGCGTGAACCTTCGATGGGACCGGTCTTCGGGCGAAAAGGCGGCGCGACAGGCGGCGGTTATGCCCAGGTGATGCCGATGGAAGATATCAACTTGCATTTCACCGGTGATATGCACGCCATCACTGCCTGCAACAATCTGATCTCGGCGGTGCTGGATAATTCGATCTATCACGGCAACCCATTAAACATCGATCCTGATAAGGTCGTCTGGCCGAGATGCCTTGATCTGAATGACCGGACTTTAAGAGAAATCACGATCGGTCAGGGCAAAAAGATCAATGGTATCGAAAGAAAAGACCATTTCTGCATCACGGTAGCGACGGAGATCATGGCGATCTTATGTCTGAGCAGAGATCTTGAAGATTTCCGAAGGCGCGTCGAAAAGTGCATCGTGGCATATACCTTTGATGGGAAGGCGATAACAGTCAAAGATCTCGGGATCGCCGGTTCTTTGTGTACATTGATGAAAGATGCGATAAAACCGAATCTCGTCCAGACATTGGAACACACACCGGTTCTTGTGCATGGCGGTCCGTTTGCCAATATCGCTCATGGCTGTAATTCCCTGATCGCTACAAGACTGGCCCAAAAACTTGCCGATTATGTCGTCACGGAAGCCGGTTTCGGCAGTGATCTGGGGGCTGAAAAGTTTTTGGATATCAAATCACGGGTCGGTGGTCTGACACCGGATGCGATCGTCATCGTAGCGACTATCCGGGCATTGAAATACAACGGCGGGTCAAAGGAAGACGAACTGGCAAAAGAAGATGTCGAGGCACTAAAAAGCGGCATCGGCAATCTTGATAAACACATCGATTCCATGAGCAAGTTCAATGTCCCGCTTTGTGTAGCTATCAATCACTTTGAAAGCGACAGTCAGAATGAGATCGACTTTTTGATCGATCATGTTCAAAAGCAGGGCGTCGATGTGGTCTTTGCGGATGGTTTTATGAAAGGTGGAGCAGGAATGACGGATCTGGCTCACGAGATCGTAAAACTATGCAAGAAAGAAACGCATTATCATCCGTTATATGATATCGATGCACCGATCAAAGAGCGGATCGAAACGATCGCTAAAGAGATCTATGGGGCAAGATCGGTCGTTTATAGTGAAGAAGCAGAGAAAAAGATCGATATGTATAAGGACCTTTCGGTGCCGGTCTGTATGGCTAAAACACCGAATTCACTGACTGATGACCCCAAGATATTGGGCCGTCCGACAGATTTTGATATCCATGTGCGCGATATCAGTTACAGCGCCGGTGCCGGATTCCTTGTTATCTATACCGGCAATATTCTGACGATGCCGGGCTTACCGGCACATCCAAATGCAATCGATATCGATATCATCGATGGCAAGATCAGCGGTCTTTTCTAACATGGAACTGATCAAAGTCTATGACACCGGAAACTATCTGAACAATGTCATCATCCCCCTGTCACTGGGGATCAGACATGTTATTTTTGTCACGCACGACCGATTGAATATCAAACAGCGGGATGCGATGATCGCTTTGCTGGAAGATCATGATATCACAGTCGATATCTTCACCATGAATGATGACGATAAAGAAGCTGAGGATATCTTCAAGGATCATCCGGATCTTATCGTCGATATTTCCAGCAATCGTTATCTTAATTTCTATCTTTTTGAAAAAGCGATCGATGAAGGCAATACGATCCTATACTATGATGAAAGAGAAAATGTCATCAAGGATTATCGTAGCCATAAGGTCTATAAAAGCGATCTGTATCGTTTTTCGATCGAAGAGATGGTCAGGTTGGCCGGCGGTGTGATCAAGGAAACGATGCATAAAGCGCCGGATATCACTGACTGTGATTTTGTTGATAAATTGAAGAGGGTCGTCGATGTGGCGATCGACGATTATGGACAGTTTGCAGGATTTATATCAAAGATCATGCAGGCGCTGAAGGGCCAGGACAGAGCTTCTCTTTCAAAAAAACAGCAGACATCGATAAAAGTGTCGAAGTTCTATCCCTTGCTGAGGGATCTTGGGATCATCGATATCGACAGGGGTGTTTTAGATATCGACAAGCGTTTTAAACTGCAGCTTATCAATATCGGCAGCTGGCTGGAGTCATATCTGTATATAGTGATAAAAGAGAGCGGTCAATTTGATGACTGTATCATGAGTGCCGGTATCGATTTCTCTGCCCGGGAAGATTACTTTCCGGTCGTCTGTGAGATCGATATGATCGTCGCTTTGAACAACCGTACAGCCTTCATATCCTGTAAATCAAACAAGGTGGATACATCGGCTTTGAATGAGATCAAAGTTCACAATCTCATGTTTGGCAGCGGTTTGTCAAAAGCAGCGATCTTTACCGCTGATGACCTGAATATCAATAATCCGGCGATCTTTGAAAAAGCTCAGCAGCTGACAGTCGCCGTCATCGACAAGACAGTGATCAAAAATAAGAGTATCACGCTGGTTTTAAGGAAGATCTTCGATGGTTCATACACATATGAAAAGGTGGTCGTAAATGGCTAGCATCGCATATATAACCGATCCTAAGTTATTAGAATATCATCGTCTCAATCAGAATCATGAGATGAACTTCTGGCGCTTATCACCTAATATGCATTTCAGCGCTTTCCAAAGCGGTGATCTTTTATTCTTTTTAAGCAAAGACAAGGAATACCAAAGACGTAAGGAAAAGGGTATTCTCGGTTATGGGCGATGTGTCAGCTTTCACAGCGCTTCGATCGAAACGATGTGGAAGAGGTATGGCGCCAGAAACGGATACTTGTCTTTAAAGGATTTCAAGGAAGCGATAATCAGGGTTACCAAAGATCACAAGAAGCCAAAAAAGATCAGCTCCATTTATCTTGAAGATGTCGTCTTTTTTTCCAGTCCGATCTATCTCAGTGATCATGGCAAGACGATCTCAAAAGCGACGGAGAGTTATCTGTATATCGAAAACGAGACGACGATCGGTATCCTGGAAGAAGCGAAGGATGTCTTAGATGTCTGGAGCGGCAGTGAAGATAAAGAACTTTTGGAAAAGGAAGCGATAAGACACAGTCTTTTTGCCGTTTACGACAAGATCGCGATCGACTATCCAAATAAGGCAAAAGCCCGCAAACTGATCAAAAATCTGATCCTGAAAGACAGTGCGTATCACTATATCCGTGATCGCAAGACTGATGCCTATAAGATCGATAAGGATGATCTTTACATCGCAATGCCATCTCTTGATCTTAAAGATAAGATGATGGAGAAACGGATAATATTAGGACAGGAAGAACTTTACAGAAGAGCACTTGATGAACTGTATCCGTATAATTTGAATATAATATTTAACGTTATAGAGAAGGTGGATGAATGAGAGATATTATCGATGATATAACCGTATTAGACAAAAAAGCCGATCCTATGGTCATCAAGGCTTATCTGGAGGATGAATTCTTTTTTGATATCCGGGAGTATCTTAAGAAAGAAGACTATGCGTTGGCTAAAGATGCGACCAAAGGATTGTATATATTGGCTGGTGAACTGGCACTTTTTGATCTTTATGACAAATTGCTCGACTTGTATGAAGACCTCGAATATGAAGAATACGATCACGTCTTAGAACATTATGAAGAGATGTTTACGGTCTTCAAGCGTCTAAAAGAGGCTTATCATGACTGATGTCGTGATCATCGGCGCCGGGCATGCGGGTGTTGAAGCTGCTTATGCTTTGAGTAAAAACGGATATCAGGTCACTCTTCTGGTCATCGACAAAGACCATGTCGCCAAAATGCCTTGCAATCCCAGTATCGGCGGACCGGCTAAAGGTATCGTCGTCAGAGAGATCGATGCCTTAGGTGGTTTGATGCCAAGGATCGCTGATAAGACAGCTCTTCAATTCAAGATGTTGAATACGACCAAAGGTCCTGGCGTCTGGTCTTTGCGTACGCAAAATGACAAATTAGCTTATTCACGGAGCATGCGTGAAGCGATCGAAGAAATAAAGAATATCGAATTAGTTGAAGATATTGCGGAAGAGATAATCGTCGAAGATCATAAGATCCGGGGCGTCAGGTTAGAAAAAAGAGGAATGGTCGGATGTCAGGCGGTCATCTTGACGACAGGGACCTATCTTGACAGCAGTATCCTCGTCTCAAAAAACGTCACCAGGATGGGACCGGATGGCGACCGGACCACCGGTAAGCTCAGCGATTCTTTAAGGGCCAACGGACTCAGACTCTTCCGTTTGAAGACCGGTACACCGCCGCGAGTCAAGACCTCATCGATCGATCATTCAAAGACATCGCTTGAAAGGGGCACGGAAGATTTCATCACTTTTTCCGAAAGCACCAAAACGATCCGGCCCTTTGCCGAACAACTGCCTTGTTATTTGACTTATACGACAGAAGACACCCTGAAGATCATCCGTGAAAATCTCAATAGATCTTCGATGTATTCCGGTGTCGTCAAGGGTGTAGGACCTCGGTATTGTCCATCGATCGAAGATAAGATCGTCCGTTTTGCCGACAAGGAAAGACATCAGATCTTCTTAGAACCGGAAAGCCTGGAACTGGATACGACCTATGTCCAGGGTTTCAGCACATCGATGCCGTATGATGTCCAGGAAAAGATGGTCCACAGTATCATCGGTCTTGAACACGCCGAGATCGAAAAGTATGCATATGCGATCGAATACGATGCAGTCGATCCACTCGACGTCAAGATAAATCTTGAATCAAAATATATCGAAAATCTCTTTTTTGCCGGCCAGATCTTAGGGACATCCGGTTATGAAGAGGCAGCCGGCCTTGGTGTTATGGCGGGTATCAACTGTGCGATGAAACTAAAAGGTGAAGAGCCTTTTGTCTTAAGACGCGATGAAGCCTATATCGGTGTCATGATCGATGATCTGATATACAAGGGGACTAAAGAACCGTATCGCTTACTTACATCAAGAGCTGAATACCGTCTATTGTTGCGGCACGACAATGCTGATCAGCGACTTACGGAATACGCATATCGGTATCACCTGATCGATGAAGCCCGCTATAACAAAGTAAAAGAAAAGATCAGGATACTGGCTGAAGATAAAGAACGACTGAAAGAATATAAGATCAGCAATGATCAGAAGATAAACGACTATCTGACCAGTATCGATGAAACACCGATCACAAGCGGTACAAGTCTCTTTGATCTTGTCAAAAGACCGAAGGTAAGACTTGTCGATCTGGATCGGATGTATGATCTTGGAATGGGTGAAACCATCGCCAGACAAAATGAGATCGAAATCAAATACGAGGGTTATATCGATAAGGCTAAAAAGGAAGCTCACCGGATGGTCAAGATGGAAAGGATGCGACTTGATCAGGATATCGACTACAGTATGATCGATAACCTGTCTTTGGAAGCCCGCCAGAAACTCAATGAAGCTAAACCCATGACCATCGGTCAGGCCAGCCGGATATCCGGAATCAACCCCAGCGACTTACAGGTCCTGGCGATCTATATGAAGGAGCGCAAAGATGCAGATAAGTGATGTGATATCAAATGTACATGTCTATGGATTGAATGAAGCGATAAGGGGCAGCAAATACCCGATGGCAACCGACCTCAGCAAGCTGACGGATGAGATCAAGCCGACACAGATCAGGCTTGCTCAGTGTGCGCTTGGTGAAGGTCATGATAATTTCCTCAATGGGATCCTGGTACAATTCGATCTTACTTTGACCAATAAAGCCTGGGTCGAAGCTGAACGCTATCACTTTCTCGATTTTATCTCCAGTCAATCGACGATGCACCGTATCTGCCGTTTCGATCTTGACAGATCGTATATCGAATATGTCGATGAGCGGATGATCGAGATCATGAAGGAAAAGGTCGAAGAGTATAATCGTATCGAAGCTATTGACAAAAATGATCCGCGCTTGAAAAAGATGTATCTTGAGATCCTCTATTCCAATCCCTGCGGGTTTAGGTTAACGGCCAAAATGACTACCAACTACCGTCAGTTGAAGACCATCTACAAACAAAGAAGGAATCATCGTTTACCTGAATGGCAGGCGTTTTGCGACTGGATCCTGACTTTGCCGCATGCCGAACTGATCACCAGGGATGGCGATCCTAAAGCTCTTTAGAATCGATCACTTTCTTACTGATGAGATAGGAAATACAATCGATGATCACAGCCAGGATATAATAGGCGAGAAGATAAAACGGATACTGTGCTCTATTCAATGTGATCATCATATCCGGATCGATGAACATAACGACACGGCTGATGATAAAGATGACGATGATCGTGATGATTATGATGGCGATCATCGCTTTTGAGTCATCGTATTTGAAACGGAAAGGAAGGATGAAAGCTGTCCAGATGATGACCGTTGCCGGTATAAGGGCAGCCAATGAGAGATCGCCAAGTAGTGCACCATCGGCAAACACAAGACTGATAATACCGATAACAATATACGATATACTCACAAGACTTATGACTAGAAGATACTTCTCTTTGACATAAGTCTTTTTCGTTATCGGCAAAGTCAGAAGATGCACAAGACTGTTATCATAGCTGTCATAAGCGATCGTCGATGTAGCCATGATCGCAGCGATATAGGTGATGAAGGCCAAGGGAACGACTAAGGGACTACTAAAGGACATAGAGATACTGATACTCAAAGCGACGATAATATAGACGATATTATTTTTTAATAAGAGAATATCTTTAACGATCAGAGCCTTCATAGCTTTCTCCTTTCACGAAATTAGTCATCACTTTATCGATATCACAGTCTTCAATGATGATCTCTGGATAATTTTCACGATAGTATGCTTTTTCATCAGTGAGCAGTTCAAGATGATCTTTGACCTGTCTTTTGCGTATGATGTGTGTCTTATCGATATCACTATAGGCTGAATGATTGATCTTGATAAGACCGTAGTCACTGAGGATGACGTCGACATCTTCATGTAAGATGATCTTTCCATCATTTATAAGATAGATATCATCAGCCAGGGTCGCCAGGTCACTTGTTATATGTGAACTGATGATCATCGAAGTATCTTCATATCGATCCATGTGCGTCCTTAACATTTCAGCGATATCTTCTCTGGCAAAGGTATCAAGACCGGCTGTCGGTTCATCCAGGATCAGTGTTTTCGGATGATGACTCAAAGCACAGATGACTTTAAACTTAGCCATCATACCGGTCGAGAACTCTCTCAGTTTCTTTTTTACAGGGAGTG
>CASEHR010000015.1 GCA_949287785.1 uncultured Bacillota bacterium
GGTAAGACTTGTGTATTGACAGGTACTTTATTAAACTATACGAGGAATGAAGCGACTGCGCTCTTAGAGAAGATGGGTGCTACGGTCACCGGTTCCGTTTCGAAGAAAACCGATTATGTCATCTATGGTGAGGGGGCCGGCAGCAAGCTGGCTAAAGCCGGTTCCTTAGGTGTCCGGACGATAAGTGAAGAAGTGTTTATGGAGATGATTAAAGATGGAAGCGAATGAAGTTAAAGATCTGGCTAAGATGCTGATGTTTGAGCTGACCGACAAAGAGGTTGAGGAGATCATCGAAGAATTCAAGACCTTTGATAAACAGTTGGCTCTTCTGGATAAGATCGATACCGACAAAGTAGAGGAGATGATCTATCCGTTTGATATTGAAACAACTTATTTAAGAGATGATATTCCCGATCATGTTTTGACTCAGGAAGAGGTTTTGGTCAATGCCGCCAAGACAAAACAAGGTCATATCGTCGTGCCAAAGGTGGTGAAATAATGAGTATCGATGAATTGATGGTATTGGATATCAAAGATCGTGCCAATGAGTCTTATAAAAAAGTTCGTGCGATAAATGAAAAGCTGAATGCTGTTATCACATTTATCGATGACGACGGCGAACGTCATGAAGGTAAATTGGCCGGTATACCGGTTGCTTTAAAAGACAATATCTCAACTAGGGGTATCAAAACGACCGCTGCCAGCGATATATTAGACAACTATGTCCCGGTATATGATGCGACGATCGTCACCAAGCTTAAGGAAGCCGGTGCTAAATTCGTTGCTAAGACATCGATGGATGAGCTGGCGATGGGAGGAACCAACCGCACGGCCAACATCGGCCCGTGTCTTAACCCCTACGATCTTTCACGTATTACCGGGGGATCATCAGGTGGTAGTGCTGCATTAGTTGCTGCCGGAGCCGTACCATTGGCAATTGGTTCGGATACCGGTGATTCGGTTCGAAAACCAGCAGCTTATTGCGGTGTCGTTGGTGTTAAGCCAAGCTATGGTAGGATCTCCCGCTACGGGATCATTCCATACGCTTCTAGTCTTGACCATGTCGGTTATTTTACGGCAAATGTCAAAGACGCTGCTTTAGCGCTCGAAGTGCTGGCGGGTCGAGATGATAAGGATATGACATCATCGTTCATGCCGGTCGAGAACTATTCGGAAGTATTGAATGGGAATGTCAAAGGTAAGAAGGTTCTGATCTTTGGCAATGTTTTAGAGGCAATAACCGATGAAAAGATCAAAGAGCGTTTCAATAAGGTCGTAGATGGATTAAAGGAAAGAGGAGCAGAAGTTACAACTGTACACTTCGATGACGATCTGATGAAATGTCTGTTCCCGACTTATTTCATTATTGCCAACGCAGAAGCTACCGCAAATCACTCCAATCTTGATGGCGTGCGTTTTGGCCATCGGGTCGATGGCGACAGCATGGAAGAGGTCATGATCAATACCCGTACACGCGGATTCTCAAGCTTTATCAAAAAGCGTTTCGTTATCGGTTCATATTCTCTTTTTGAGGAAAACCAGGAACGTTTACTCAAAAAAGCACAGCGGGTTAGGAGGTTGATCTGCGATGAGGTACTTAAGGAGCTTAAGGAAGCGGATGCTATTATTGCACCGGCTGCCGGCTCAGTAGCGCCAAGACTCAATGACAGTTCCAGTGATGAATTGTCCGATGAATATCTTATCGCGGAAAATCACATGGTCATCGGCAATTTTGCCGGTCTGCCATCGATGACTCTGCCGATGGGCTATAAGGATGATATGCCGATAGGCATCAATATTACATGTAATGCCTTTAAAGAAACGGATATGTTCAATATCGCACAGGCGATCGAGAATATCACCGGATGTAAAGATATGATCAAGGAGGTGGCATAGTGAACTACGATGTTGTTGTCGGTCTTGAGATCCACGCCGAACTGAATACCAAGACCAAGATGTTCTCAGGCGCTCCTTATCATTTCAAGGCGGAAGCCAATACCGATACAAATGAGATCGATATTGCCTTACCGGGCACTTTGCCATGCGTCAATCATGGGGCGGTTAAAAAAGCGATCGAAATATGTCATGCGCTCGAGCTGACGATCGATCCGCTGGTGCGTTTCGATCGTAAGAATTACTACTATTCCGACTTACCTAAAGGTTATCAGATCACTCAGCAATTTCATCCGATCGGTCGTAACGGCCATATATATATCGATGTGGACGGTATCAGAAAAGATATCCGCATCAATCGTATCCATATGGAAGAAGATACTGCCAAACAGTTCCATCTTTATGATGAGACGCTGATCGATTTCAATCGGGCAGGCGTTCCGCTGGTTGAGATCGTATCCGAACCAGATATGCAAAGCGGAACAGAAGCAGCTCTTTACGTTGAGAAGCTGAAACGGACCTTAAACTATCTCGATGTCTCCGACGCAAGGATGGAAGAAGGTTCAATGCGTTGTGATGTCAATATTTCTTTAAAACCTAAAGGGTCTGATGTCTTTGGGACAAAAGTCGAGATCAAGAATCTCAACTCAATTGCCAACATCAAAGAGGCAATCGAGTATGAGATCAAAAGACAAAGTGAAGTCTTGGATAATGGCGGCACAATCGATCAGGAGACTCGCCGCTTCGATGAAAAGACGATGACAACGGTGATCATGCGTAAAAAAGAAGGAAATGTTGATTACAAGTTCTTCCCTGAACCGAATATTTTTCCGATCAGGATAAAAGATGATGAGATCGAATCGATCATCAAAAATATGCCGGAATTGCCTGATGCCAAGCAAAAACGTTATATCGATGAATTCGGTCTGAGTGAGTACGATGCTGAACAGCTCCTTTTGAATAAGAACTTAGCCTTATACTTCGATGAGATGATGCGTTACAGTAAAAATGCCAAAGCATGCT
>CASEHR010000016.1 GCA_949287785.1 uncultured Bacillota bacterium
CTGCTGAAACAACCCAAATGATCGACAGTGACTTTTCAGTCGGTGATACAGTTGAGGTCTGCGGATACTATGGGTATGAAAATGCTCCGAGTGGTCAAGGATCAAATCAGGTGTGCCAGGTCGTCGATGTCGAAAGAGACAGCGGTGGTTCACCAAGCGCCGGCAACATCCTGAATATCGATGGCCCATCAATGGGCGTTGTCGGTCAAGAGATCACTTTCTATGCCGATGTAAATAACAGTTATTATACTGACGATGAGTATTTCCGATGGACGATAAGCGGAAATGGTGATGAGGTTACGATCGAAGGTGACAGTGAAATAAGCTATACCTTCCCTTCTTCCGGAACATATACGATAACCTGTTATTACGATGAAGGGATGCTCTCGCTGAGTGACCGGATCCGAATAATGATCAACTGATAAAAAAAGAACTCTTAGCTGAGTTCTTTTTCTTCGTCTACGTTTGTAAATCCGATGACATCGATGTTGACTGCTTTCGATCTGATTCCGGTCATATCGTAGATATGATCATAGACTTCACGCTGCAGATCCTCACACACCTTGGCTACATCTGCACCTTGCAGAATCTTGATGCTGATATCGATCTGGATATCACCGTTTTTAAGCATCTTGACCTGACATGTATCTGCATCCTTTTTCATCGTAAAGGCATCTTTGACATTGCGGATCGAAGTCTTTGCGATAGCAGCGATCGCCTCGATACTCATCATTGCTTTACCGGATTTCGGATTATCATCTAACAAGTAATATTCATTAGCCATAACATTCCTCCTTGCTAATTATATATCAATTGAAGCTATTAAACTAGTTATGAATACGCAAACCTTTAGGATACTTGTTCTTTAAAGTCCCGTTTACCAACTTCCCGAATCCTAATTGATATCTCTTGTACCTGACAAGATTATACCCGCTCTGACCTTCTGTTTTTACTTCAAGACCGGTCAGATAATCATAATACTGTTCATCGTTCAGGTCGATAACCTTACGATAGTGATCTTTAAGAACATTCGCTCGATAGAAACTGTGCGCAGGAATGATGTACTCACCTTTAAGTTTACCGACATTGATCCCATAACGCAAAACATGAGAGCCGAGATCATAAAGCGGCATCATGCTGATATAGTAATCGTCGCGCACTCGGTAAAGATGATAATCCGAAAGATCGAGCTGATCGGCAATAAAGCGCTTGATAATACGGTCGTTGTTCTCGATCAGGTAAGCCGGCTTTATCATATCCGTATGCGATCTTTTTTTCAACACGCAGATAAACTGACCTTCTGAACCATCGATAAAACTCAAAAGACGAGGTTTAACTATCACTTCAAGATCATTATAACGAGCTAATAAATCCGTTATCTGATCATCATTTTCCTGTTTTGCATAAGTGCATGTACTATAGATCAATAAACCATCGTCCTTAAGTATCTGATAAGCATCATCGAGGATCATCCGCTGGTGATGGGCGCAGCGGATGATGTCACCTATTGTCAGATCATCCATGACAGATGGATATTTTCTGGCCATTCCCATGCCGGAACACGGTGCATCGACAATGACGACATCCGCAATACCGCGCATTTGTAAAGCTAGGTCAGCAGTTTTTTTCTGGGTAATGATAATATTGGAGACCCCTGTTCGTTCTATGTTGCTCATGAGTGCTTTTGCTCGTATCCCATCGATTTCATTGGCAATGATAAGAGCTCTGCCGCCGGTTTTGATCGCTGCATCGATCGTCTTACCGCCTGGAGCTGCACATAGATCGACGATCAGTGCCGGATTGCCAAGATCCTGATCCAGAATCGTCCTGGCAGCACTTAGCTCCTGTGGATAAATCAAGCCAAGCTGATAAGCTATACTGTTGGCGACTTTTTCATCTTTAAAGGTATACGAAAGAGGCGTATCACTCTTGGTGCAGTCAAGATCACAGA
>CASEHR010000017.1 GCA_949287785.1 uncultured Bacillota bacterium
TCATTGGTGATAACACCGATCAGTATGCACAGGCTTATTTCCAATACGATTCGAAGAAAGCTGGCGGTGTAACAAGATCGCACCTGCGTTTTGGTCCATCACCGATCAGATCAACATACTACATCGATAATGCTGATTTCATCTCATGCTCATTAGATGCGTATTGCTTCAAGTATGACATGATCAGAAACCTGAAAGATGGTGGTACATTCTTACTCAATACGACTTTCTCAAAGGATGAGATCGTTGAACATTTGCCAAACCGTCTGTTGGCAAGTTTAGCTAAAAAGCATGCGAAGTTCTATATCATCGATGCGACTGAGATCGCTCAACGCATCGGCATGGGTAGGAGAACCAATACGATCTTACAATCAGCGTTCTTTGCCTTAAATGAACAGATCATGCCATATGACAAAGCACTCGATCTGATGAAATATATGGCTAAGAAGTCGTATTCTAAAAAAGGTGATGAGATCGTTCAGTTGAACTATAAGGCGATCGATTCAGGTAAAGAAGGTCTGGTTGAGATCACTGTCGATCCGGCATGGGCTGAATTACCATATGATACGGCTCGTAAGTCAACCGGTGATGATTACTTTGACATCCATGTTGAAGGAATCAACTCACTTGAAGGTTATGATTTGCCGGTATCTAACTTCACCAAATGGGGTCTGGAAGACGGTTCGATCAGAAATAATGTCGCATATAACGAAAAGAGAACGATCGCTGTCCAAGTGCCGACGTGGAATCCGGACAACTGTATCCAATGTAACTTCTGTAGTTTCGTATGTCCGCATGCTACGATCAGACCATTCTTGCTGACTGATGAAGAAGTAGCCAATGCACCGATGGAATTCAAGACGATCCCGGCAATGGGCAAAGGCGTCGAGAATATGAAATTCCGCATTCAGGTCTCGCCGGCTAACTGTGTCGGTTGTGGTCTTTGTGTAACCGAATGTCCGGGCAAGGGTGGTAAGAAGGCTCTTGAAATGGTTGATATCAATGAGAAACTCGATCAAGAACCGCTTGCTGATTACCTGTTCAAAGAAGTTGATTATAAGACTGAATACTTCCCGACAGATACTGTAAAGGGATCACAATTCCTCATGCCTTACTTTGAAGTATCCGGTGCATGTCCTGGCTGTGGTGAAACACCATACTACAAGTTGGTATCACAATTATTCGGTCGTGATATGCTGGTTGCCAATGCGACTGGTTGTTCGATGATCTATTGTTCAAGTACGCCATCATCACCGTTTGTCAATGACAAGAATGGTGAAGGTGTTGCATGGGCTAACTCATTATTCGAAGACAACGCTGAATATGGCTTCGGTATGGCGATCGCTCAAAACTACAAGCAACATCGTATCCTTAAGATCATGGAAGACAATATGGACAGTGATTGTAAGGAAGTATTTGAAAGATATATCGCTTGCGGAGATGACCGTGATGCTCAAAGAGCTGTTAAAGATGATGTTGTCAAAGCGGTCAAAGCCAGCTCGAATGAAGCGGTCAAGGAACTGCTTGATTACGAAAGAGATCTCGTATCCAAGTCAGTATGGATCGTTGGCGGTGATGGCTGGGCTTACGATATCGGTTACGGTGGGTTAGACCATGTCTTGGCTAATGATATGAATGTCAATGTATTGGTTCTTGATACTGAGGTCTATTCCAATACCGGTGGCCAATCATCTAAATCATCGCAAGCATCAAGTATCGCCAAGTTTGCTGCCGGCGGTAAAGCTACCTCGAAGAAAGATCTGGGTCAGATCGCAATGGCATACGGACATGTATATGTCGCTTCGATTTCGATGGGTGCTAATCGTCAGCAAACACTTAACGCGATCAAGGAAGCTGAAAGTTACAATGGACCATCACTCATCATCGCATACTGCCCATGTGCTGAGCACGGCATTAAGAAAGGTTTGGCTATGCATCAGGTCGTTGAGAAAGAAGCTGTTGCATGTGGCTATGTCACATTGTATCGTTTCGATCCACGTAAAGAACATCCATTGACAATCGATTCCAAGGAACCGAATTGGGATGCCTTCAAGCCATTCTTATTAGCTGAAAACCGTTATAATCAATTGATTAAGCTCAAAGGTGAAGAAAAGGCTAATGAGATGTTCGATAAGACACTTAGCGATGCTAAGAAACGTTATCATCGTTTAGTAGCTTTGAAGAAGGAGTATGACGCTGACTAATTTTCATTGTCATGCCTAAACAGATATGATACTGAAAGCATAAGTCATATTTCATACCCAAGACTTCAGTGATAAGCTGATCAGATGATCAAAAGTGGTGCACCTGTATATCAACAGGATGTGCCACTTTTTATATGATGATCGTTTTGAATCTAATAAATCAGAATGGTTTTTCATTCTAAAGATCAACTTATCCAATGTTTTTTGCGCTATCTTAGAAATATCGAACAAGATGATCGATAGTCCGGTCTTGATGATGTCGATCCGTTCATCATTACACAAGTGTAATTCTCGCATGCGCTTTTATATGATATAATCATGATATGAGAAAACTGATACTCTTATTAGTTTTATTGCTGGTGCTGAATGGTTGTTTTGACAGGGCGAGAGTCCATGTGTTGAGCACAGTCAGTGTGACGGTCGAAGATAGTGAAAAGGTCATCGATCGGAGTAATATTATCCAGACGACACCGCGCGAATTTGTTTCTGTATATAATCAAGGCGGATCAGGCATCTTCTTTTTCGGTGCCGATGATTGTGATTATTGTGATGTCGCTTTGCCGCTTGTAGATGAGGCAGCCGGTGAATACGGTCTTACTGTATATTACATCGATACTTCCAGTAATCTATATCCGTTTGTTGAATATGACGATGAGATCATCGAAATATTGTATGATGTCTTGGTCGGTGATGAAAAAGGGGAGAAGATACTGTACTTACCGATGTTGGTGACGATCGAAAACGGAGCTGTTGGCTATTTTCATATCGGTCTTTTAGAGCATGCATACGAAAGTGAAAAAGACGACGACAGGCTTGTTTCAACATATAAAGAAGTGATGGAGTCTTTTAGGTGATTATGGCTGAAAAAACTAAGAAGAGCATCTTTGGAAACTATGGTATCAATGCGATCTTTATCATCCTGATCGGCGTTTTGATGATCGCATTGTCATTTGGTTTAGGTGGTGAGGGAATCGTCGATGTTTTGAAAATGGTCGATATTGCCGATGTCATCTTAGTCATCTTGATAGTCTTATTGTGGCAATTTGTCATCGGTTTGATACTGGTCGTTCTGACGCGGATATCGCATCCGAAGTATCGCATCATCGACGGTTTCATCAATGTTTTAGTAGCGGCGCTTTTCCATGGCATTACTCCTTCGGCAAGCGGTGGACAGATCGTGCAGTTCTATGTCTTTAAAAAGCAAAGAGTCGATACCGGTGATGCAGGAAGTATCTTATGGATAGAATTTATTATCTATCAGATCGCATTGACTGTTTTGAGTGCTTTTTTTATCATTATGAGATTCAATGATTTCTATTCCAATTATTCGAGTTTATTCCTATTTGTTATTTTGGGCTTTATTATTAACGGCTCAGTCATTGTATTTCTGATCGCTTTAGCAAAATTCAAAAAGCTGCATGATTGGATAAAAAACAGAGGTGTTTATATCGGTGTCAAACTGCATATCGTCAAAGATCCGGAAAGAACGATCGAGAATATTGAGATCCAATTGGAACGTTTTCGTAATGAGGTCGGTCATTTCAAAGATCATAAAGGAAGGATAGCTCTGGTGTTCTTCATGAATATTGTAAGATTGCTGATATATTATTCTGTTCCTTTCTTTGTTTTTATGGCTATGGGGCAAAAAGTGGATGCTGGATTGCTGGTCGACTGCATCGCTATGGGCAGTTTTGTCGCCATCACATCAAGCATGATTCCGATCCCTGGAGCAAGCGGCGGAACGGAGATGATCTTCGTGCTTATGTTCGGCAATCTTTTCGGGCAGACGGTTGCCGGTGCGGCGATGCTGCTGTGGCGCTTTGCGACATATTATCTGGTCATGGCGATCGGTGCAGTGTTGTTTTTATATGTTAAGTTAAAGAAGGTGAGAGAATGAGGATCGGTCTGTTTTCTGATACATATCTACCGGATATCAACGGTGTAGTGACATCGGTTGAACTGTTGCGCAAGAAATTGGCGGAAAGAGGTCATGATGTCTATGTCATTTGTACTTATCCGGGTATTCTCAAAGTGGTCAAGGAAGGGAATATTATCCGCCTGCCGGGTCTTGAGATTAAAAAGCTTTACGGCTACGCCGTAACTACGCCATTGCATCCTTTGCTGTATGAAGATATTGAAGCCTTAGATCTGGATCTGATCCATGTGCATACGGAATTTGGTGTTGGTATTTTCGCTGAAATGTGCGCGGCTAAATTCAATCTTCCGATCGTCAGGACCTATCATACCACCTATGAGGATTATACTCATTACATCAATTTTTTAGATCTCGATGTCATCGATAGTTATGCAAAGAAGCTTGTTGCCAGTTTGACCAAGGTGTTCGCCGATCGGGCGACTAAAATGATCTCCCCCAGCAAAAAGACCAAGGAGATGTTGCTCCGATATGGAGTAAAGACCGATATAGCTGTCATCCCAACGGGAACAGAACTGTATCGTTTCAAAAAAGATACTTCAACAAGCGATGACATAAAAAAAATCAAAGATGAGATCGGCATCAAAGAGGGGCAAGATCTTATTCTTTATGTCGGTCGGATCGCTCAGGAAAAATCGATCGATATGTTGATCGATGCTTTTGAGATCCTGAAAGAAAAAGAGGCACCGTTAAAGTTGGCGGTGATTGGTGGCGGGCCACAACTCGATGAGCTTATCGAAAACGTTAAGAATCGACATCTTGAAGACTATATCTATTTCGGCAATAAGCGGCCTTTTGAGATCATCCCGCATTATTATCACAGCGCCGATGCTTTCGTGAGCGCATCGACAACAGAGACGCAAGGAATGACGTATGTTGAAGCCATGGCGTCCGGATTAGTCGTCTTTGCCAGACACGATGCGTCGACGGAAGAACTGATCGATGAAGGTAAAAATGGTTTTTATTTTGATGATGCCCATAGTTTAGCGGAAAAGCTTATGGCATTTCATGATTTGGATCGGGATACACGCAACAAAATGGCATCGGTCGGTGAAGCTGTAGCCGGTGAATATGATGCCGATGTATTCTGTGACAAGATCTTGAGAGTCTATGATGAGGCGATAACCGAGTATAGCCACTACTACAATCTCAAAGAAACAAAGCTTAAAAACGACTATGTCGCCGTGTTGTTTGAAAAGGGCAGTAAGGATAGTGTGGAAGTTATCGTATCACTAGATGATTTCTACAATATGGGTCTTCGCAAAAATGATAAGGTCAAAGAAGATGTCGTCAATGAGTTAAAAGAAAAAGAGAAAGATACGAAAGCTTATCGGGCTTGTCTTGCCAGATTGGCAAATCGTGACTACAGTGTCTATGAGATGCGTTTATACTTGAAGGACAGATTTATGATCGACGGTCTTAAACAGGAACAGATCATCAGCAAGCTCATTGAAAAGGGTTTATTGGATGATTATCAATATGCTGTAGGAAAGATATCCTTATTTTCATCAAAATTCTTATCACGTAATAAGATGATCGCCAATCTGAAAAAGGTCCATATCGATGATGCGATCATCGATAAGGTCATCAGTGATGACGATGATGAAGAGTTTAAAAAAGCATTGAAAAGAGCTTACTATTACCAGAATACGATCAAGGGTAAATCTCTCAGGGCAAAAAAAGAGGCGATATATCGAAAACTTATGACCGATGGTTTTAACAGCGATATCTTGAAAAGAGTTGTCGATAGTCTTGACCTTAGTGAGGATATATTACGCGAGGATATCACTTTGCGCAAGGAAGCCCTTAAACAGAAAAAACACTATATGCGTAAATACAGCGGCACTGAACTGAGAAACAGAGTATTCCGTTCGCTTGCTGCTAAAGGTTTTAATTATGATGATATAT
>CASEHR010000018.1 GCA_949287785.1 uncultured Bacillota bacterium
ATGACCTTGACTTCATTGGCGATGTCACAGTTGTTGACCTTGGTGATACTGTTGATCGCATCACGGGCGATCCGGACATCTTCAAAAGCCATCAGGGCCTCACTGGCACCGACACAACGCAGAAAATCGGCGATCGATTCCGCTTTTTTGACATAAACGACATATTTATTCCGTCTTTTCATCATTTTGGCTTCGATATAAAAACGGTTTAACAGCTTGATGATAAATTGGGCATGCGATACACTCATGAGCGATATCTCCAGATGATAATTGCTCTTTTTGGGACTGTTGCAGGAACCAAAAGCCAGAAAAGCACCGGCGAGATAACTCTTGGCACAGCAGTCCTTCTGGATGATGTGATAAAGAGGGTGTTCTAAAAGCAGTCCTTTTGTATTATACAGACCGAGATCGGACAGGATCTCATTGGCCATGCCCCAGACTGTCATATTGTAGACATTGTTCTTTCTGAGGTTGGTCTTTTTCATCACTTCGAGTTCGATATCGATCTTCGGATAACGCTCCTTTAAAAGGATCATGATCCGCTTGGCACTGATGGCATTTTCCGTCCGGATCGACAAAGCGATCGCACCTCTGGCGATCTTGATCGATGATGTCAGCTGGATCAGGGCACTGAGTTCCGCCCGCTTGCAACATTCCTTTAAAGTACTGTCACTGGCGATCTCGTGTTTGATATCGGTTGAAAATGACATTAGCTTATCCTCATTAAGATCTTTTTGATAACGGTCGTGATCTTGGCCGGATCATGACGCACAAGATCCCGGCTGAAATCCAGAAGATCGAAGGCCAATACCTCATGGCCACTGTCGTGATGATCGATGACTTCACTTGAATTCTCTGCCCGGTAACGCTCTAAGATATAATCAGGGATCTTATCGGCGTGCTTGACGACAAGATCGATGACAGCTCCATGATCTTCCATCGCTACGACATGATCTTTCAGGTCATAATCAAAAGTCTCGTTGTTCTGGGTCATACAGTTGGCAAAATAGACCCGGTAAGCATGTGTCGTTTTAAGAGCTTCCCTGATCTCGGGGATGATAATGTTGGGGATGATCGAAGTATAGACCGACCCGATCCCATAGATCACAAGATCAGCTTCTGTGATCGCTTTAATCGCTGCGTCAGTAGCTTTAGGGGCATGATTATAAAAAACTCTTTTGATGTGATGATTGAAACTTGGAATATTGGCTTCACCCGATACGATCGTATCGTCATCCATCCGGGCAAACAGCGTGATCACATCCAATGATGATGGAATGATATCACCTCTTACCTTCAAAACGCCTTTCAATGTCTCGATCGCTCCCAAAAAAGAACCTGTCGTATCGGTCAATGCCGTCAGGATGAGATTGCCGAGATTATGGCCGATGATATCGAATTCACCGGTGTACAGTTCATTTCGGAAACGGTAATCCAAAAGATCGGTCATGAAGTTGTCTTCATCGCTCAAGGCTAAAAGGACATTGCGGATATCGCCCATCGCCGGAATATTGTAAAGGCTGCGGATCCGACCGGTCGATCCGCCATCGTCAGCCACCGTGACGATCGCACTGATCATGATATCATCGATCGCTTTTAATCCTCTTAAGATCGTCGATTGACCATGACCGCCACCGATAACGACCACCTTTTTCATCGTTTGAGCTCCCTGTGCGCCTTCAGGCAAGTATGATCCTTCTTATAATGATCATACAGGAAGTTGGTAATGCTGACACTGCGGTGTTGACCGCCTGTACAACCGACAGCGACCGTCAGATGGCGCTTGCTGTCTTTGATATAAGTTGAAAAGACATAATCAAGATATGGTATGAGGATCTTCAGAAATGACTTAGTCTTTTCTTTATCCATGACATAATCATATACCGCTTTGTCATTACCAGTAAGATATTTGAGGTCTTCATCATAGAAAGGATTATCTAAAAAACGCGTGTCGATCACCAGATCAGCATCCTGAGGCAGACCGTTTTTGTATCCGAAAGACATAAAAGAGATCGTCAGACGATAATGATCATCGATCGAAAGGATATCTTCGATCGTCTTTTTCAATTCAAAGGTCCCCATATGGGTCGTATCGATGACTTCGAATTTCTCTGCATAGCCATCCAAGATCTCTTTTTCAAGGTTATATGCCTCTTCCAAAGTATTGGCCCGGTTGGTCAACAGTAAAGGATGTGAACGCCTGGTGAACTTATAACGATTCAATATCGTCTCCTCTTCCGCATCAAGTAAGAGCAATTTAGCCCTGATCTGCAGATTATCAAGGATCTTGAAATAGTTATCGAGATCATCGATATTGACCGTGATCACCACTTTGTCATATTTTAGACCTCCGTCATTTTCGATGAGGTCGGTCAGATCTTTCAATAAAGGCGCCGGCAGCTGATCGATGCATAAAAAACCGAGGTCTTCCAGAATATTGGAGACGCTGGTCTTTCCGGCACCGGATATACCGCTGACGAGCACTAGTTCTTTGGTCATGACATGATTATAACACAGATCAGATGTCAGCTTTAAGTTCTAAGATCATATCGCGCAGTTCAGCAGCCTTTTCAAAGTCAAGCGCCTTGGCAGCTGCTTTCATCTCTTTGGTCAGACTGTTGATGAGATCGTCACGATCCTTTTTGGTATGGATCTTCTTTTTCATGAACTTACGGGCCATCTCTTTGGTCTCTTTGCCATGGATCGGTTCACGGATCTCCTTGATGATGGTCTTTGGAACGATCCCGTGACTTTCATTATAAGCTTCCTGGATCGATCTTCTTCTCTCTGTCTCCTTGATCGCCTTAGCCATTGAATCGGTGATCGTGTCCGCATAGAGGATGACTCGGCCATTAGCATTTCGGGCAGCCCGCCCGATCGTCTGAATAAGTGAACGTTCAGAACGAAGAAAACCTTCCTTATCGGCATCGAGGATGACGATCAGGGACACCTCAGGAATATCAAGACCCTCTCGTAACAGGTTGATCCCGACTAACACCTCATATTCGCCTTTGCGAAGATCGGTGATGATCTCGGTCCTTTCCAGCGTTTTCGTCTCATGATGCAGATAAGCGACTTTGAGATCCTGCTTTTTCAAAAAATCCGTCAGATCTTCCGCCATCTTGACTGTCAGCGTTGTGATCAGGGTCCGCTCATTTTTGGCATTCTGCATTCTGATCTCATCCAGGATATCATCGATCTGTCCCAGTGATGGTCTGACCTCGATCGAAGGATCCAGAAGACCTGTCGGTCTGATGATCTGTTCAGTGATTTTACCATGGACCTTTTCTAATTCAAAATCACCCGGTGTCGCACTGACATAGATGCTCTGCTTGGTGATATCCATAAATTCATCAAAGGTCATCGGCCGGTTGTCCAGCGCGCTTGGCAGACGAAAACCGTATTCGACCAGAGTCTCTTTACGTGATCTGTCACCATGGTACATCCCTCTGATCTGCGGCAAAGAGACATGTGATTCATCGACGACCAAAAGAAAGTCATCAGGAAAGTAGTCAAAGAGATTATAAGGTCTTTCGTGGTGATATCGGCCGTCGATATGCGCACTGTAATTCTCGATCCCACTGCAGATGCCGAATTCACGCAACGATTCAAGATCATATCTGGTCCGCTGTTCCAGACGCTCTTTCTCAAGCGGCTTGTCTTCTTTTGCGAAGTAGGCGAGCCTTTCATCAAGTTCTTTTTCGATCGATGTACATGCCCTCAGAATATCACTCATATCGCGGGCATAACCGGTCGCTGGGAAGAAATTATAGACCAGATAACCGTTTATCGTCTCTTTGGTCAGCGGATCGATCTCGGTGATCCTTTCGATCTCATCGTCATATAATTCGATCCGGATGATGAATTCATCGGTATAACCCGGCACGACTTCGATCGTATCCCCCTTGACTCTGAAAGTCGAACGGATCTGATCGATATCATTGCGTTTATACTGCCTTTGGATCAGTTTGCGGATCAATTCCTGACGATCGATCACATCACCGACCTTCAACGTGAAAAACATATCACGATAACTCTTCGGATCACTTGATGCATAGATACAGGCAACACTGGCGACGACGATCGTATCACGTCTTTCCAGTAAGGAATTGTATGCGCTCATCCTCAACATATCGATCTCATCATTGGTCATGGCGCTTTTTTCGATATAGGTATCGGTCTTTGGTAAATAAGCCTCTGGCTGATAATAGTCGAAATTGGAGACGAAATACTCGACTCTGTTTTTCGGAAACAGCTCTTTGAATTCCGAATACAA
>CASEHR010000019.1 GCA_949287785.1 uncultured Bacillota bacterium
CGAAACAGACAAGGCATTTGAAGATACTTTGAAGATGGTCGATTATTGTAAGTATGACAATGCTTATACCTTTATCTATTCAAAAAGAGAGGGTACACCGGCAGCGATGATCGAAGACCATATCGATATGAAAATCAAGGAAGATCGTCTTCAGTTGCTTAATGATAAGGTTGCCAAGTACGCTAACATGCATAATCAGAAGTATCAAGATCAGATAACCGAGGTACTGGTCGATGGACCGTCAAAAAAAGATAAAAATGTATTTGCCGGTTATAATCCCCAAGGGAAACTTGTTAATTTCAGGGGGCGTGATATCACAGAAGGAACTCTTGTCGATGTCAAGATAACAAAGGCCAAGTCATTTTCTCTTGATGGCGAAGCCGTTGAAGATTAGCTGATATTTATATATAATTATATCAAATGGAGGATTTACTCAAATAATGCAGAAAATTCGTTTAATGGCCCTGGGTGGTCTTGATGAGGATGGCAAAAATATGTTTGTCGTCGAAATAGACGACAATATTTATATCGTGGATGCCGGACTTAAATACCCTAACGAAAATGAACAATTAGGTATTGAATATATCATTCCTGATTTTACTTATCTTGTTGAAAATAAAGAACGTGTCAAAGCAGTTTTCATCACGCACGGGCATGATGACGTCATGATGGCTTTGGCGCATTTTCTCAAAGAAGTCGATGTCCCTGTATATGCGACATCGTTGACTTCTAAGATTTTGCAGGATCGTTTTAAAGAGCAGAAATTAAAGAAACAGATCAACATTATCAAACGAAAGGACCGGATAAAGATCGGTGATCAGATCATCAACGCCTTTCCGGTCATGCAGTCGATCGCAGATGCGATAGGCCTTTCTTTTGAGACACAATATGGTCAAATCGTATTTACCGGTGAGTTTATCGTCGATTATGATTTTCAAAATCCGGCATTCACAATGGATATCAACTCTTTCTTTGAAATGGGTCAAAAAGGTGTCTTGTGTTTATTGTCAGAATCCGGCGGGGCCAATCGAGTAGGTTATACATCTCCAAGGCACAGGATCACCGATAAGATCGAACCTATCTTTGAAACTTGTCAGAATCGTATCCTGATAACTCTGTATAAGCAGAACCTCTTCCGTATAATCGAGGTTTTGGATTTGGCGATCAAATACGGAAGAAGAGTGATGTTCTATGAAAATGATCAGTATCGCATCTTACAATATGTTGAAGAATTAGGTTACTATAAAGTTCCTAAAAATCTTATCGTCAGACGTGAAGACTTCAAAAATGAAGATGATGATATCATATGCGTTATCTCAGGCAGCGGTAATGAAGTATTTAAGCTCATGAACAAGATCGCCATTGACGATGATCCGTATGTGGAATTGAAGAGCACTGATACCGTGATCATCGCATCACCGGTTGTGCCTGGTACGGAAAAAGAAGCCAGCAATATGGAGAACGATCTTTACAAAGAGGTTGTCGATGTTATTAAGATCAATGCCAAAGAAGTTCTTTCAATGCACGCATCGATCGAAGATCTCAAGATGATGCTTTTTATGCTCAGACCCAAGTATTATTTACCGGTCAAGGGCGATTACTCCAAGCTGATCGCTAATGCGGATATTGCCACATCTATGGGTTATCGTCCTGATAAGATCATTGTTTTGGACAATGGCCAATTTGCCACTTTTGAAGATGGACGTCTGGTTTCAACAAGGGATTTCATCGAATTGAATGATACGATGATCGATGGTAATGACAAACTGGATGTCCAAGGTATGGTTTTGAAAGATCGTGAGACTTTATCGACTGAAGGTGCTATCGTCGCCGGCGTTTTTCTGAATTTTAAAACCAAAGAGATCCTTGGCGGTCCGGATGTACAATCCCGGGGGGTTATTTATCTGAAAGACGCAGATTATATCGTCAATCAGGTAGGAAATATCCTGATGAATACGATCAATGAAGCAGTTCAGAACGGCACTTATGATAATATGTCGACAAGGATGGAAGCTAAGGAAAGGATCTCTCGTTATGTATTAAAAGAGACGGGTAAGAAACCGATGATCCTCCCGGCGATCGTC
>CASEHR010000020.1 GCA_949287785.1 uncultured Bacillota bacterium
ATCTCTTCGGAACACTGTTTAAACGTTAGAAAAACGGGCGCTGAAAGCCCGTTTTATTTAGAAGATCGAAAATTGCCGATAAGTTTCGGATAATTCAAGAGTGTTCTTAATACCATGGTATGATGTCACCGTCTTTGGTGATGCGATATGCTTTATCGGCGATCTCAGCCAGCGGTGTATCACTGTATGAATCAGAATAGAATTCATCACATCTTGTTATGTGGTATTCTTCATACAATCTTCGGACTTTTTCTTCACCCCAGCAGTTTTCACCATCATAAGTACCATCTTGCGGATCGACTTTTGATGCGATTAGTCTGGTCACACCGAGTTTTGAAAGCATCGGTCGCAATAAGAAATCCGGTGAAGCGCTGATGAAGATATCCGTATCTTCGTGTTTTTCATAATACCAATGGTAGATGTTCTTTTGATGTTCACGCCAGAATGCTTCGACCATCGTCTCGGTATCGATCACCTTCAAAAAATGGTAAAAGTGTTCCTTGAAGGTCAGCTTTTTGGCGATCTTCAAAAGGAAGCCTATGCCAAAGAAGATCGTCTCCGGCAGATATATGAGGACCTTCGGTCTTTTCTTGATGCAGTACTTGTAAAAATCGTAGGTACTGTCGCCATGGTAAATAGTTCCGTCAAAATCGTAGATATTCATGTCCTGATTATACCTTATCTATCCTTTTAAGTCCCGTATATGATAATTCATATATCACATCCGGCACTTCTTCCAATAAAAGTCTGTCATGGGTGACTAAGATGATCGCTCCTTTGAAGTTATGCAGGATCTGTCTGATGACAGGGTTTGATAAAGGGGAGAAATTGCGGGTCGGTTCATCCAAGATCAGGACTTCGCTTTTTTCATATATCATCTTGATGAAGAAGAGCTTCGCTTTCTGACCACCGGACAGATCGCTGAGCTTATGCAGCATCTCGTCATCTTTGAATTTGATGCTGCCAAGGAGCGTCATGATCTTGCTCAGGTCATCTTTGGTGCGGTCTTTTTTGATGAAGTCGATGACTTTGATATCAGGGTCCATCATCTCGCTGTAGTTTTGCGGCATGTAAGCGACATTGAGATCCTTGGCGATATAGTCTTTGATGTACTTAAGAAATGTAGTCTTGCCCGTTCCGTTATTGGCAATGATCGCGATCTTGCCGGGACCATACAGTTCAAAGTGGATATTCTCAGCCAGGATCTTATCGCCTGCTTTCAAAAGCGGGATATCGATATCGATGATCTTTTTGCCGGCTGGGATAAAGACGTCTTCAAGATCGATCATGATGGCTTTTTCTTCATCGTGAAAAGCAGTCATGTCGTCCTTTTCTCTGTCCAGTCTTTTCTCATATGATTTTACGGCATGCATCTTTTTCTTCAAGAGGAAACCGCCGTGCGGATCTTGCCTGGATATGGTATTGAGTTCATGGTTGACTCTTTCGTAGATCTTTTGATAACGCGCTTGTTTTTTGGCGTATTCACTGCGCTCTTTGGCGGCATTCTTGTCCTGAGTGATAAACGATCTTTCTCTTTGATCGATATATGAAGCGTAGTCACCTTTATACAGGGTACAGCGTGGTGTCGTCTTTCTTCTGATCTGCTCGATATGCAGGATCTTATTGGCGGTATTTTGGATCAGGGTCTCATCGTGTGAAATATAGACGATCGCACCATTGAAGTCATTTATAAACCTCTCCAAGAATTCCAAAGTGCTTATATCGAGATCATTGCTGGGCTCATCGAGCAATAAGACATCAGCTTCTTCCAAAAGGAGATAAGCCATCTCGATCTTGATGAGTTCGCCGCCGGAAAAGGTGCTGAGTTTCCGATCGCTGTAGTATATTTCCTTATCGATCATAAAGTCATCGGCGATCTTTGCCAGTATTTTCGGATTGACCGAAAAGAAATCATCAAGGCGCATGAAATACTCCATGCAGCTCAACTTCCGCAGATCTTCGGTGAGCTCCTGCATCAGGTAGGCAGTTTTGTGATTCAGCTTGTTCACATGACCTTCGATATCGATATAATCGCTTACCAAAGCTCTGTCGTGGATCACTTTCAACAGGGTCGATTTACCATTGCCTTCTTCGCCGATAACAGCGATCTTGTCATTATTGTTGATCGTTAAACTGAGATCATCGATCAGAACACGATGATCTCTGCGATGTGTGAGTTTGAGTCTGTTTATTTCTATCATCTGATACCTCCTAAATATCGGATATAGAAATCACAAAAGTCTATATCCATTCTTATCTGATCGATAGACTTCTGTACATCCTCTCACCGCCTTTCACTTGGAATATCATATCTTGCTGATGATAGAATGTCAAAAAAAGCGATGATTTCATCACATAAAAAGCTATCCCATAAGTTTAACTGGCTCAATTAAATTAAGTATGGGATGAAATCTTTAAACCCACAATATATTTAATTGTTGAAAGGATAAAAACATAAAGAACAGATAAATAACACATGTCATCACGATACTAAAAAGTGCACCAATTCCTATTTGTCATAGGTTATAGCGCACTTTTTATCTTATCGTTAAAAGGTGGGATCATCATATAGTCGCCGATCGGTATTGTCAAATAGCGGAAGATGCAATACAGATATATCCGGACTTATGATCATAAGATTGATTTATTGAAATGATGCGGTCTATTTAAGGTGTTAGTTCCACCATTGCGGGATCAGGGATTTTAAGCGGACTGATCTTTTTGTTTCATAGTCACATAAGATCTCTGTTTCGCCGGCCGCCTTGTCAAGTTGTATCATCAACTCCCGGCACGCTCCGCAAGGCATAACTACTTTGCCATCCGACATTACGGCGACTACTTTTACGATCTTGCTTTCACCGTTTGTGATCATGTTGGCGATCGCATTTCGTTCCGCACACATGCCCAATGAACAGGCGGCATCGATGCAGACGCCGGTATAGATGTTTCCCTTTGCCGAAAGAATTGCCGAAGAAACGCTGCCGGCTTCAATAAATGGTGATATCACTCTCTTGTTTTGGACCTTTCTTGCAAAGATATACAGCTTGTCCCATGTTGCATCATATTGCGCCAGGGCACGCTCCTCCATTCTGCGTACGAACTTTTCTTTACCATTGCAGTATCCGTCTATATCATAGGGAAATTTCTGTGCAAGTTCTTTTTTGATCTTTGCGTATTGGTTTCTTTCTTTTTCGTGGTTACGCATATAGTCGCAAAAAGCCAGATGCCGGATGATGTTGTTCCAGTCGTCGGCTTCAAAGATATGGATCTGTTGCGTTCTGTCATCACCGCCTTTGCGAAGATAACGCCGTCCTTTTATCCCAAATTCGCCCATATATTCATAACCGATAGCTGAAAATTCAGCCGCAACAGCATCGACATCCGCAAGGCTTCTGACGACTGCCATGATATCGATGATCGGTTTGGCAGCCAATCCCGGCACGGAGGTACTCCCGATATGGTAGACAGAGAGGCAATTATCTTTCAGTATTCTGGTGATACATTCTTTTTCTTTTGCGTATTCTGATGGCCACTTTGGGTCATAGTTTATAACGGTCACATGCTGCGGCATAATGGGGTACTCCTTTCCACTTTTTCAAAGTTTTCTTATATTATTATCGGTCTTTGAAAAAAGCTGTCAATATCGCCACAGATATGAATGATCTTCTATATAGCTTTGATTGAGTACTTGCTGATTGGGTGTATATGCAAAGATCTTCTTTACTATGTTATGATGAACATCCGGGTTTATTAAGTGTCGATTATCTTACAAAAAAGCAAAATTTTAATAAATATTATTGCATCGGCAATAATGAATCGTGTAAAATATTTGAGCATCAATATACCCAAGACAGCAACGGCTGCTAAAGCTTAATCAGGTTGCCGAGGTAAAAGATCGTATTTACTTATTATGATTTTTTGACCTGTGCTGTCTTAGCACAGGTTTTATGTATATTGAAGCTAGAAAGAGGAAGGTATGAATCAAGCAATCTTAAGTGAAAAAGAAGCGTTAGTTGCTCAGATCACAGACCAGTTCAGATCATCACAATCAGCAGTTGTTTGTGAATATCGCGGATTGAGTGTCGCTGAGATCACAGAACTTCGCCGCGCTTTGAGAGCGGAAGGCGTTGATCTTAAGGTCTACAAGAACACGATGGTCCAAAGAGCGGTCGATGGTCTTGGCCTCAACGAGCTCGATGAAGCTCTGAAAGGTCCTAATGCGATCGCTTTCTCAGAGGATGCGACAGCACCGGCCAGGGTACTATCAAAATTCGCCAAGACTCACGATAAACTAGTTATCAAAAGCGGTCTTGTAGAAGGTAAAGTAGTATCGATCGATACGATCAGGGAATTGGCAAGTTTACCAAATCACGATGGCATGTTGTCGATGTTCTTGAGTGTCTTGCAAGCTCCGGTCAGATCATTCGCTTGTGTCGTCAAGGCAGTCAGCGATGCTAAGGAAGATGGAACTTTCAAGGTCGTGGAAGCAAATGAAGAACCTACAGCTGAAACAGCTGAACCAGAAGTCAAAGAAGAAGCATAATTAAGGAGGAAAGTAAAATGGCTAAATTAACACATGAAGATATTCTATCTTATTTAGAAGAAGCTACTATTTTAGAACTGAACGATCTTGTAAAAGCGATCGAAGAAAAATTCGGTGTCACTGCTGCTGCACCTGTTGCTGTTGCTGCTGCACCTCAGGAAGCTGCTGCTGCTGAACCAACAGAAGTTTCAGTCATCTTAACTGATGTCGGTGCTTCAAAAGTCGGTGTCATCAAAGTTGTCAGAGAGATCACAGGCTTAGGCTTAGTTGAAGCTAAAGGCTTAGTTGACAAGACACCAAGTCCTATCAAAGAAAATATCAGTGCGGACGAAGCTGAAGAGATCAAGAAAAAGCTTGTTGA
>CASEHR010000021.1 GCA_949287785.1 uncultured Bacillota bacterium
CGAACCAGTATCGAAATTTCCCGATGTAAAACTCTTGCCGTTTACTTTGATCGAAAGGACAGTGCCGGCAGATGACGGATCAGCTTTTTCGCTGATATAGACATTATCAAATTCTCCCAGCATGTAGTTGATCACTTTTCTGGTGCTTTCGATCGAAAGCGGATCACCTTCGTATTGTTTCTTGACATTTGATACCCAGGCTTTGCTGCCGCTGCTTTCACCGCTTCCACCACCGGCACCGGTCGACAAGCTGCAGGTTATCGTTTTGCCGTTTGACGATACATAACAGCCAAACAACACATCTTCTGCATACTGCGTCGATTGCTTCTCACTGAACTTGAAATTGATATCAGCGCCCATATCATTGACCTTTTTGACCAGTGTCTGAGCATCGCTGAGACTTGCGCCGTTGAAATCATCTTCATCAATGATATAACTGCCTAGCGACAATGCATATCGAACACCTTGTGAAACGATAACTTCACCGTTTGTGTTATAAGCAATCATTCCCTGTTGGGCATCATCGCTGTATACAGGTGAATCCTTACTGCCTTTGATGCCAAGCTCTTCCAGATGTGCAAGCAGCGAGCTTTCACTTTGGCCGGTATAATCCTTGACCGTTACTTTCTTGCTGCTTGGATCGACGCCTTGCGATATGGTGATCGTCAAAGTATCGCCTTTTGCTAACATCCCGCCTTTAGATGGTGATGATGATATGATGAGTCCTTCTTCAACCGTATCGGAATATGCGTACTGCGTATTTAACTTAAAGCCGTTTTCCGAAGCATACGCTTTAGCTTGATCTGATGTTTTGCCCGTTAGATCAGCAATCGTTATCCCTTTTCCTCGGGATACGGTAACGGTGATCTCGCTTCCACCCTTGATTACTTCATCTTTCTTGACTGATTGCGACATGACCTTGCCCTGAGCTTGCGTATTGGAGAAAACATATTCGATTTTCACATTTATACTGTAGCTGGACGCCCACTTCTGGATCTCTTCTACCGACATCGAAGTAAGATCAGGCACTTTAACTTCAATCAGATCAGCATCGCCGCCGGCTGACAGCGTAACCAGGATCGCTTCGCTTCTTTTTACAAGCCCCGATTTATTGACAGCCAAGACTGTATCTTTCTTGTTTTCGTCTCCTTCGATGACCTTATATTCGTAAGTGACATTGGTAAAGCCGTTTTCTTCGAAGTAAGCTTCGATCTTGTCTTTATCATAACCTTCCTTGACAAAATCCGGTAATTCAAAGGTCTTATCGGGATCTTGGCCTTTGGAGATGGTGATCCTTAAACCGGTATCCAGATTGATAGTTGTTCCGGCTTCCGGATCCTGACTTATAAAATCTCCTTCTTTGATCTTTTCATCATAGCTTTCGATAAAAGTCAATCCATTAGTCGTTCCGAATATTCCCTCATACCACTCTTTGATCTCATCATCTTTGAGACCGCTCAGATCGATAACTTCGACTTCGGGG
This sequence comes from uncultured Bacillota bacterium, assembly GCA_949287785.1. Lineage (GTDB taxonomy): Bacteria > Bacillota_I > Bacilli_A > Erysipelotrichales > Erysipelotrichaceae > JAHHTG01. The sequence continues at coordinate 1,484 of CASEHR010000021.1, forward strand.
CTATTTCTGAAGATCGCTTCAGTTGCCTTGACAGCGATAAGAGATCCGGAAACACCAACGATCAATAACAGGATCACCGATAATCCAAGCAACAGCTTATCTGAGATGATCATCTTGAATAATTTCTTCATATTGCCCTCCTTAGTCGACAATCAGGATAACTTCGCCATTACTGTTGGTTGTAAGTTCAAAGTTATAATCATTAATCGTCATCGTATATGACGGTTCAGAGTAATCTGTAAGAGCGATGAAATCAAAGTAATCGCCATTGTCGATCGACAGGTAGATCACATATTCACCTTTTTCGATCGTCTTGAGATCGATATCACCATCATAGAAGATATTTTCATAGGTGTTGGAATATACACGGTCATTGTGTTCAACAAGATCTTCATTATAATCTCCATCACCCATATCCAGCAGATAGTAGTTATCCTCTGAGATCATGTAGATCTGATATCTGGTCGTTTTAGTATTGAGGAAATCCGTATAGAAGATCCAGCCATTACCGTTCACATACAGATCGTCGCCTTCAAAGCTGACCACGCTGTCGTTTACGCTGGCTCTCTGAGCAGGTTTTTCAATGCTGCTCAGCCAAAGACCGGAGATTCGATAATCCATCGGTAAGATCGTAAGTTCGATCCTGCCGTTATAGCTTGTATTGCTGGAGATGATCGTGTTATATGTACCGGTTCTTGTGAATGAAGAATCGGTGATCGCAAACGGCGTCGTACCATCGACACTGATCATCAGATAGTAGTTACCGGCGTCTAATTCACTCAAATCGATCGTCGCCTGATAACCGATGTAATCATAGACATGACCATCATTGTAGTTTAGCGGTTCCTCGTAGGTCTTCGTCTCGACAGACATCACCTTTTTGTTTGTATCCGCATCGTAAATCATAACTTCATGCGTCGTAGGACTCTCATAGTCATAGCCGATTGTGAATGCGAGACCATCGATCTTCATCGTCTGATCACTGGTGGTAATACTATTGACGATACTCTTGTTGGTTCCGGTGACATCAGGTCTTTCATTCGGTTTGTCGTTCGGTCTGTCTGTGTAGTTACCGTCATTAATCATCACGATCGATTCACTGTCGATGTAGATCACTGACTCATCAAAATCATACGGATAAACATCATCTTCAAGTCTGGTCGGACCATCACCGACACCCTGACCCTTATAGGTGATAATAACCTCTCCATCATCGATCGGGTTCGGGCTTTGGACGATCGTCTGTCCGTTGCTTTGACCCAAGACGATCACCGTGAAGCACTCTTGATAATATGGACCGTAAGCTGATGAGAAATAGAAAGTTCCGTCTTCACCATAGAATTCGGCGTTGAATTCTTCAACGACCCCTAGGTCATACTTGTTGTAATCTTTAAGTCCGTTTTCCTTATCGATCTGATAAGCGATCGCGGCGATATCCATGCCCCAATACGGATCCGATGCATATTTGACATTGAATCCGGATCCCTTATTGCCGACATGACTGCCGAAGAACATCGAGCTGTAGACATCGGTATATTTTCTCAAGTTGTAACCGGCGTGTTCATTGACAGCCTGTGCGACCGAATCAAAGTAAGAAGCATTGTCAGGATTGGAATCGATCGCATTCCAGCCGAAGAGATTATTACGATTGACGGCATATGACGACGTACCCCAAGCACTTTCATGAGCTGCCATCGCATAGAGCAACAGAGCATTGATGCCATACGTCTTTTGGGCTTCGATAAAAGTATCGCCCTCATTCTCCATCTTCGAAGTACCTCCGCCTTTATATATCGAATAGAATGCATCATCCAGTTCATCACCGGTGATATCAGTTTCACTTCTGAGCGGCAGATATTGATAGTAAGGATAATAAGTCAAGGCATATTCTGTTTCCTGTGGGTCATAGTAGAAGATATAACCGGTCGAGGAATAATAACGGGTATTCGCTTCAAATCCCTCCGGTGCCGGTCCTAATACTATGCTGTATTCAGTATCGTAGCCTTTACTTGTCGGATAGGCATAGTGATGTCTGAAGACGAGCTCATCATCGACGATCGTATAATAATTACGCCTTAAAGTAATCTTATAAGGTGTTTCATTATAAGCTCGGACAGTATCGCCAAGATATATCGGCAGTTCATTATCCAGGAATTTATCCGGCACCAGGTCGGTATATTCAAGATCTGCATAACCACTAAAGCCATTGATCGTAACCTGGATCATACCTGTACCATCGCCGAGATATCTTTCTGTCGTCTCATATTTCATCTCATAATGGGCTGCGATATAAGTCTGTTTATAGTAGATATCATAAGTCGATGGGTGTTCATAGATATTCATGGTGACCTTATTGCCCCGATATGGGTAACTATATGCATTACCGCTATTCATAGCGATGATCATCGTCGGTGATTTTCCTCTGTAATCCCGTACGACATAATCATCATTTTCATGCATTTCTTCGACAGCTTCGCTGTAGTTATCGTGACAGCTTATCTTCTCAAAATCACCGTCATCGGTAATATAAGAAACTTCATATTGACCGACGGGACAATAAAAATCATAGTAACCGTTGTTTTGAGCACTTACCGTATTTGTATTGATGGTGATGATAGTTGCCATCACCATGATCGCCAAGATCAGATTCAATGTTTTTTTCATCAGTTCATCTCCGTTTCTATCGATAACCAGTTGTCACTATTAGAAAACTTCAAACGGAGCGTACCGGAGTAGCTGATCCCTGAATCATGCGGACTGTACATTTCGAAAAACAGAGCGCCATGATCGCCTTCTGAAACAGTTCGTGACATAAAGTTATTAATCTTCATCGACATGATCGACGCATCTAAAGCATGGATCTCCTCATCAGAACCGCTTGGTACAAACACCGCATCTTCCAATGTCAATGATTTATCATTCAATTCTATAACGTCCAGGACAAAGGCATAGATCTGGACAGTGGATGGATAAGTATAAGTATCACCGTTTTCGACCAAGGAAGTCTCAATATAGGCATTAGATACGCTTATGACATAATCATCGGTCGAAATAGCACTATCATCACCGGTTGAGTACTTTAACTCATTTGGATCACCGATATTCTTGGTGAGATCGATACTCAGTTGACTCTTACTGACGGCATCATATATCGTCAGGGATTCCTTTTGTTTATCCTCGACCGGGATAAAGACAGTAAATGTATCGGTAGTCTTATCGCTTTTTAAGACATAATCAACACCTTTGGCTCCAACATAGTAGCCAGCACCATCAAGAGCATCGATATACTTTTGATAGTCGGTGATATCGACCGTCTTTTCATCGGTGTATAACGATCCCAGTGAATAGTCGATCGCTTCACTATCGCCGACTTTGATATCGGCAAGCACAAAATTGAAATCGACTTCATCGATCTTAAAGACTTCGTAATCCTCAAGTTCGATCGTGAACTCATCATACACTTCCGTCGGTTCGGAAATGATCGGATCTGGCGTATTGACCGGTTCTTCCCCATTGAACATATTCAGTACCCATATCGTCAAAAGGACGATCAGTCCGGCAATTATTGCAAACCCGGCAATCAAGATAATGACACGTGATATCTTTACTTTTCTCATTTTTCCTCCCCCTTTTCCAATTCTTTCAGGCGATTTTCGGCAATAACCAGATCGTTGAGCCTGTCAACGGACAAAATAGCCGCAATCGGCTCGTTGTTTTTGATCACGATCTTGATGTCGTCGCCATGTAGTTCCGATATGATCTTTGCTGCTTTACCCTGATTAAGGTTCGATATCGAAACGAGCGAGTCTAATGTAACTTCTAAAGCACACTTTTTCATAACATATTCAACTTCATACTTAGTATATAATTTATCAATAAATTTATCAATATATTTATGATTAAATTTCTCAATAAATTTATTGTTATTTTTGTTATGAATTTTAGTGTGCTTTTATAATTAAGATCTATTGTATTATTTTACTATCGGTTTTTTTAATTTTCGAGGTTGTGGATCATGTAATTATAGGAATCCCGACACATCTCTTCGATACCGAGTTCCACTTCAAAACCCAATAAACGCTTAGCTTTTTCCGTGTCGGCATAACTGGTGGCTATATCACCCGGTCTTCTTTCATGGATCTCATACTTGAGTTTCTTGCCGCAGGCTTTCTCATATGCATGCAAGACCTCAAGAACACTGTATCCTTTCCCTGATCCGACATTTATGACCTCGGAACCTTTGTGGCTGGCAGCATATTCGACCGCCTTGAGATGCGCCTTAGCAAGGTCGACAACATGAATATAGTCTCTTACGCCGGTACCGTCAGGGGTATCGTAATCATCACCGAAGACATTAAGGTGATCGAGTTCTCCGGTGGCAACTTTGGCGATATAAGGAACGAGGTTATTTGGAATGCCTTTAGGATCTTCCCCTAAAAGCCCACTTGGATGAGCGCCGATCGGATTGAAGTAGCGTAGATTCACAACGCTGATATC
>CASEHR010000022.1 GCA_949287785.1 uncultured Bacillota bacterium
TCGACGACGCTGATGTCTTTATTGGCATGAGCGAAATCACTTAAGATGATCTCGTTGAATTTCTTGGTCGTACCGTAAGGATTGGTCGTATCTCCCTGCCCGTATTCCTCTTTGAACGGAACTGAGAAATTATCGCCATAAACTGTAGCGCTGCTGGAAAAGACGATATTGTCGACATGATACTTTTCCATCATTTCATAAAGATTGATCGATCCGGCAATATTATTCTTATAGTAGGTCAATGGGATCCTGACCGATTCGCCGACCGCTTTATAGCCGGCGAAGTGGATGACAGCTTCAAAGCTATTCTCCTCAAAAGCCTTTCTCAGACCATCACGATCTAAGATATCAGTCTCATAAAACTTTGGTTTTACACCCGTAAGCTTTTCGATCCTGTCCAAAACGTCGATATTGGCATTGTAAAGATTGTCGAGAATAACGACATCATGACCGTTCTGGATCAGTTCAACGACGGTATGTGAACCGATATAGCCCATACCTCCGGTTACTAAAATCTGCATAAATTACCCCCTATTTCTAAAAGAATCTTAATATATCCTGGAACGTCACAAAGACGAACAGACCCAATATGATAAACAGGCTGATATACATGAGAATATTGATCGCTTTTTGACTTAGCGGACGTCTGATGATCGCCTCAACAAGCAAAATGAGGACACGTCCGCCATCCAAGATCGGTAAAGGCAGCGCATTGAAGATACCGACATTCAAGGATATCAAGGCCACAAGCAGCAGATATGATTCCGCACCTTGGGCTACTGCCTGCTCAGTAACAGTAAATACACCGACCGGACCACTCAGGTTTTCCAGTCCCTGTCCGACAAATAACTGACCGAGCGCCATAAAGATCGTTCTTGTCGCGAAGGCCAAATAATCAAAACCATAGATCCATGCATTGAAGAAATTGATATCAACGACCTCTGTCTGAGTAGCGTAAATACCGTATTGGACAGCATCGGCTTCCGCAACGTATTCTTTTTTCAAAGAAGTTTCATAAGTAGCTCCATCACGCTCATAAACTATAGTCAGTACATCATCGTCGTGGCCTTGGGTAAAGGTGATAAAGTCTTCAAAAGTCTGCGGATTATAACTGATACTGAGTTCATCATAACGAACCTCAATGATCTCATCACCGGCTTGAAGACCAGCTCTTTCAGCCGGACTGTCAGCCATTACATCACCGACAGTTGCCGATGGCGAGATGGCATAACTGCCGTTGTAAAGGATGATCATCGAACAGATGACCAGCGCCAGCATACAGTTCATGAATATTCCGGCGAGCATGATGATGATGCGTTTCCACTTGGCAATGCCCGGTAGCGTTCGCTCATAAGGAATGTTCGTGGTATCGACTTTGGTCTCAAGGTCGTTATCGGTATCGCCGGCCATGGCGACAAAACCACCAAACGGCAAAGCACGTAATGATAGTTCAGTCTCTTTACCCTTATGCGACCAGATCTTTGGTCCCATCCCGATCGAGAACTCCTGACAGTAAACACCGAATAATTTCGCAGCGATCAAATGACCAAACTCATGGATGATGATGATCACCGACAGTAATATAACAAATAAAATAATCGTCAAAATAAGCGACATCTATCAATCTTCCTTTCAATGATATAAGTATACCTTAGCTTTTGAAACTTTTAAATATCTCGTCTTTGATACTTCCGACATCCAACCCGTACCTGTTTTCCACATCGGCAATATCCCCCTGAGGAATGAAAGCATCGGGATAACCGAAATGCAAGACCTTCTTTTTGATTTCCGCCTCGATCAAAAGCCCATCAACAACATCCTTCAATCCGCCGATGACTGTCTCATCTTCGATCGTAACGATCAGATCGTGTTCTTGTATA
>CASEHR010000023.1 GCA_949287785.1 uncultured Bacillota bacterium
TGATGGACATGCTTATGTTGAATAGAAAAAGAGGAATCCTGATGGCGGAACTATTGGTCGTTATCGCTATAATGACTTTCCTGTGCCTGTTGTATTTACCGCGATATCCGAATGTCGATTACAGTGACTATGACCTTATAAACGACTATCTATTGACGCAATCGGAAGCTATGGTAACGAAAAAGAGAGTTGATCTTGTAAACGAATCTGTTAATGGTGAAGTTTACTTTTCGCAAAACGGCAATGTCAATCAGGCACGGACGATAAACGGTAAGAAGCATACGATCGTGATCCATCTGGGAAACGGATATATCACATATGAAAGATAAGGGTTTTATCTTAGTCGACGCTCTTATCGTCGTCATCCTCGTCCTTTCGCTGACTTTTGTCTTTGCGGCTACAAACGATGTAAAAAAACGCTATGAAGAAATAGCTGAAGATCACTTTAAAGACGATCATTTAAAGGATGTTGATGTAAGAAGGTGCGAAGGATGTCACGCAGCGGGTTTATCTTAAAGGATCTGCTGATCGCTCTTTTGATCGTTGTGATCATGTTTCCGATCGTCGTTTCGATAGTTGATTTTGTCTCCTCTTTCAGAATGATCGATGATCGCCTGATCGATGAGATCGCGATCCTGCATCTGCAAAGACGCATGATCCTCGCCGAAGATATTTCAGTATCCGCCAAAGAAGTCAGCTTTCAAAGCGGTGGTGAGTTATGGACCTTAAAAAGTGATGATGAACGTGTTTATATGACACCGGGTTATCAGCTGTTTCTGGCAGGTGCTGATAGAGCCGATTTCTACTCTGATGGAAAATATATCTACCTGGTCTACAGTAAGGATAATAAGGAATATGAAAAGATCATCACGATCCGCTAAAGGCTACACATCAGTCTTTGTGCTGATGTTGTTTGTGTTGATAATCACGACCTGTGTATTCTATGGCAACAGTCTTGTCAAGAGGATGAAGACGATCGATAATCTCAAGAAGGTCAAGGAAGATATCGCCGATGAATACAAAGTGATCATCACATTTGACTGTCTTTTGAAAAATTATGAACCGGAAATAGAATATGATGAAGAGGGGAACGAGATCGAAAAAGATGATCCGAAGATCATCATCGAAGACTTCACAGTGGATGGTATATATGTATCGGTAACGAATGAAGATAGCTATTTCTTATTATATTTTGCGGATAATGCTTTTAAAGTATATGGTGATCAAGATGGTATAGAAGCTTACGAGTATTACTAAATATACCCCGGGATTCAAAAAAACTTTAAAAAAGGCCTTTTTTATAATAGAATATAAAGGCGAAATATTTTAAGGAGTTTTTATGATTATAGTTAATGATTTAAGACCGGGAATCACTTTTGAATATGAAAATAATATCTTTACGGTTCTGGATGTTGACCGCAACAAGACAGCGATGCGCCAGATGATCGTCAAGGTCAAAGTCAAAAACTTGCGCACCGGCGTCATCAACGAGATTTCATTCACCGGTGGTGATAAGGTCGAACAGGCATCGATCGATAAAAAGAAGATGCAGTATCTGTACGACAGCGGTGATTCTTTGGTATTTATGGATAATAATACTTATGATCAAATTGAGATCAGTAAGGATAATCTGAAATGGGAGATGAATTTCCTGATCCCTAATCTGGAAGTCGAGATAACGATGTATGAAAATGAAATCTTAGGTCTGACGCTTCCGGATAAAGTAGCTTTGGAACTTGTGGAATGCGAATCAGCGGTCAAAGGCGATACGCAAACAGGAGCACTGAAGAACGGTAAGTGTGAAACAGGTCTGGAGGTAAAAATACCGCTGTTCATAAATGCTGGTGAAAAGATATTGGTTTCAACAGCAGATGGCAAGTATTCAAGTCGCGCTTGATGATAAGGGCTCTTTTAATAGGCCCTTTTTAAAGAAGAAATATTACACTGGAGGTATGAGTTATGGCTCGTTTGACAAGAACACAGAAATATGCTGAGTTGCGTAATCAATTAGAGAATAGTCGTGAGACTCAATTGGAGACTGAAGATCTTTCAAAATATGAAGATCGCCTGAGTCAATTGAATGTTGACGGTCTGCCGAAACAGGAAGAGACCAGATCGATCGAGGTAGAAGAGAATAAAAAGGAAGACAACGAAGTCACTAAAGAAGGTCT
>CASEHR010000024.1 GCA_949287785.1 uncultured Bacillota bacterium
GTTTCCCGACCTAACGGTTTTCAAGACCATCCCCTTCAGCCACTTGGGTATTTCTCCATTGGTGGACCCTATAGGACTCGAACCTATGACCAACCGGTTATGAGCCGGTAGCTCTGACCAACTGCGCTAAGGGTCCAATAAATGGTAGCGAGGGTGAGATTCGAACTCACGACCTCACGGGTATGAACCGAGCGCTCTGACCAACTAAGCTACCTCGCCACTTACACGAAACACATGGTCGGGATGACAGGATTTGAACCTGCGACCCCTTGATCCCAAATCAAGTGCACTACCAAGCTGTGCTACATCCCGACGACCCTTTTAAAAAAACAACTGGCGCGCCCAGTAGGACTTGAACCCGCAACCTTTTGATCCGTAGTCAAACGCTCTATCCAGTTGAGCTATGGGCGCACATTAACAGGTGGTGGGGGTAAAGGGACTTGAACCCTTACGGTATTGCTACCGCCGGATTTTAAGTCCGACGCGTCTACCAGTCCGCCATACCCCCGCTAGTGGAGGTTCCTGCCAGATTCGAACTGGCGATCACAGAGTTGCAGTCTATTGCCTTACCACTTGGCTAAGGAACCGAAACTTCGTGCTTAATGAGTATAGCAAACTCAAAGGCACATTTCAATAAGAAATTAGTGAAAAGTTTTCAACGATATGGCCCCTGTCATCTGACAAGGGCCGTAAAAAGACTCAGATACAGAAATTGCCGTCCTTAAATACTTCAATATGATCGCCATCATACGTTTCACCGATGATCGACATATCTTCACTGCCAAACATGAAATCGACATGATCCATCGATTTGTTGCCACCGGCAGCATAAAGTTCATCTTCGCTCATCTCTTCACCACCTTTGACGGTTGTCGGATAACAAGCGCCCAGGGCTAAGTGACAGGAGGCATTTTCGTCAAATAAGGTATTGTAAAACAATACTCCGAGTTTTGAGATCGGTGACTCATATGAAATGAGCGCAACTTCACCCAATGATCTTGTACCTTCATCACCATTTAAAATCTGATCGAGAGTCGCCTGGTTATCATCGCTTTTAGCATCGATAACCTGTCCGTCTTTAAAAGTCAGAGTGAATTTCTCAATGAGATTGCCGCCATAAGCCAATGGTTTGGTACTCACGACCGTACCGTCTATATGACGACGATCGGGCATGGTGAAGACCTCTTCGGTCGGAATATTCGGATTGAAGATCTGCCCGTCCGGTGTCCTTTCATCACCGCCGCACCAGATATGATCTTTCACAAGGCCGACAGTCAGATCGGTCCCATACTTGTTTTTAAAGTGCAAAGACTTGAAATTATAGGCATTCAGCTTATGGGAATGGTCGTGCATCAAAGCGTTGTGATCATTCCATGTATCGATGACATCTTTGCCCTCAAAGACTCTCGACGTATAAAGTATCGCATCCCAAAGTTTATTATAGGCTTCCTCTTCAGACAGATCGGGAAATACTTTTTTCGCCCAATGCTTATTAGGATAAGCGATGATCGACCATTGTCCGATATTGTTCATGGTGTAATACTGGAATGGGGCGCTGGCTTTCATCCTTTCAAGCCTTACCGCCTTGACCTTATCCTGATCGATACCTTTTAACAGTTCCGGATCATCACTGATGATATTGAGCATGCAGACGCCTTTTTCGATCTGCCACTTCGTCCGGTCGATCTGCCATGACGGGACCTCCTTTAAAGTATCGGTATCGACATTTTCATAATCCAGTCTCGTTATATCGTCATCACTCCATCTGACCTCGACCTTCCCTGCTCCATAAGCATAAGCTGCCTCAACCACTAAACGGACGAACTCATATGCTTCGACCGGTGCACTGATGATGACCGGCTGTCCCTTTTTGGGATTGACACCGAGTTCGACAGCTAACTTGGCAAATTGTTCTAACTGATATTGTGTAGGCATATTATAGACCCTCCGCCTTGACCAGCATCGCTGCTCCCACAACGCCCGGTTCATCCAAGACCGCCTTTACGATCTCAACATCCCTGAGCTTCTCATGAACCATCGAACGATAGTAAGCTTTGATACGATCAAAATACAACTCGCTGTTGTTCTGCGCAACACCGCCGCCAATTACGTATATGTAAGGATCGACGACGCAGGCTATCATCGACATCATCTGGGCAAAGTCATAAGACATCTCATCAATGATCTTGACAGCTTCAGGATCACCGTTACGGCAAGCATCAAATACATCCTTGGTCGTTTCCGTACCTAAGATCTCTTTTCCTTTTCGGGCGATTGCCGGGCCTGATGCTTCATTCTCAACGGCACCGGCATTCAAATAATTATACTTGGGACGAGTGCGATCGATGATGATATTGGCGATCTCACCGGCATAGCCTCTTTTCCCGGATACCGTTTTACCATTGATGATAAGCGCTCCGCCGATACCGGTCGAATGCGTAATATAGTAAACGATCGGCAATCCTTTACCGGCGCCCAAAAGTGCCTCAGCCAGCCCGGCAACATTGGCATCGTTATCCATAAAGACCGGGATGCCTAAAGCCTCCTTCAGCGTGGCGACGACGGGATAACCTTCAAAACCTGGTACATTGGTCGCGATCGTCATACAGCCGTTTTCAACATCGACCGGTCCCGGTACACCGATACCGACACCGGCACATTCTTTGTAATCGCTGATACGCTTGACCATATCGACGATATGATCCAAGACGACCTTTGGCCCCTGGTTAGCATAAGACGGCTCTTTAATGTCCTCTAAGATATGGCCGTTTTCATCGATCTTGGCAACCCGGACATTCGTTCCGCCAAGGTCGACACCAATATAAAGACTCATATTATATCCTCCTTTACCTCCGTGTATAAGTCATATGTTTCAGCTCTTTGAACGACGACCGGATAAAACCCGCCGATCTTAAGCTCTTTTGAAGAATATACATATATCTTGCCATCGACATCATCAGGCGCTTGCGCATATGATCTTGCCGTATAACGGTCAAAAAGCGTCTCGTAATCTTCGATCATGACCTCGATCGTATTACCTATCTTAACGGCATTCTTTTCCCTGACGATGTCAAGTTGTGTCCTCATCAGAATATCAAGACGTCTTTTCGCATCTTCTTCAGTGACCGTTTCATTCATATTGTACGCTTCGGTTCCTTCTTCCTTTGAAAAAGTAAATGCACCGAGCGAATCAAACCCGATCTCTTTGACCAGTTTCAATGTATCATTGAAAGTCTCTTCAGTTTCATGCGGAAAGCCGGTGATCAAAGTCGTACGCAAAACCGCATCAGGAAACATTTCCCTGATCTTAGCGATCCTCTCTTTGATCAGTGCCACCGACCCCCGACGATTCATCAGCTTTAGAATCCGATCATTGCCATATTGAATCGGAATATCAAAATACGGGATGACACTCCGACACTCTTTCATCGTTTCAAGCAAGCTATCATCGATCTCATCGGGATACATATACAATATCCTGATCCATTTAAATCCCAGCTCATCCAGTCTTTTGAGCAGATTCTTCAGACTGAACTCACCATACAGATCGTGACCGTAATACGTCGTGTCCTGTGCGATGATATTCAGCTCCTTGACTCCTCTGTCCTTTAACATTTGCGCTTCCTTATATAGATCTTCGATCGCATAAGACCTGCAGTCACCTCTGATCAAAGGGATCGCACAATAAGCACAACGATTATCGCAGCCGTCAGAAATCTTCAAATAAGCGAAATGACCGGGAGTTACTAAAGAACGCTCGGCTTTAAACGGGACGATATCGTTCTGATTTAAAAGATCACTCAATATCTCATCGAGCCTTTGATAATCATCGATCCTGATAAAGGCATCGACTTCCGGAATCTCCTTTTCAAGCTCTTCTTTGTACCGTTGTGACAAACAACCGCAGACGATCAGTTTTTTCAGACGTCCGCTTTTATAATCTGCCATCTCCAAAATCGTATCGATCGCTTCTTTTTTGGCGCTTTCGATAAATCCGCATGTATTGATGATGATAACATCACATAAACTGGGATCACTGACGATCTTAATGCCGCATTTTTTGAACATGCCCAGAATATATTCGCTGTCGACCAGGTTCTTGGCACAACCCAAAGATATTAATCCCAGATTCATTTTTTTACCCTCCTGATACATTCGTTAGCGATAAAACCGGTCAAAAAGCCCGTGGCGACCGATGATATCGCCAATATAGGAAACAGGGCGAAAACACCCGCTTGTTCGTAGAAAAAGATGACGACGATGACCTGACCTAAGCTATGAGCGATCGCACTCATCATCGATATAAACCACATCGACGCTTTCATTTTATGCATCATGATGATAACGATCGAAGACAACAAGACACCACCGAAAGAGATGAAAAAGGTCGTTCCGAAGATAACACCTCTTAATAAAGATCCGATCGTGACACGCATAGCATTGACGATGATCATCTCTTTTGTCCCTAAAACTTCGACCGTGATCAAAGCGATGATGTTGGCAAGACCAAAGCGAATCCCGAATTGGATCGGCGGAATAAAATAACTTTCGACCAGATTGATGACGATTGCCAGGGCACTCAGCATCGTCACATAGGTCAACCGCTTCGTTTTTGAGTTCATCAGTTCACCACCTGGATCGTGATTCCGTTCGGAATACATATGATAGGTGAAAATACACCGAGACTCGGCACCCATCCGACATTGACACAGTTCTGATTCGGACAATCGACATCGATAGCCCGATAACGCCCATCCTTGACTTCGATGTGGAATTTACCATTTGGCACATCAAGTTCATAATAATTATCTTCGTTCATATCAAAAGTCAAGACAACAGATGTCTGGCCTGTTTCAGGATCCTGATACAGCACTTCGACTGATGTCTGATCTCTGTTTATAAAATAAAAGATGATCAAAGCAATAAATGACACCGCTAAGATGATCGTTACTATCATTACTTCTCTTTTTTTCATTTTGCTACTGCCTTGGTTAGATCTCTGGCCCAGATCCCGCTACGGTAGCGCTGCATCGTAAATACCAGGCGGACCAGTTGCTCGATCTGACATATCAATAATACCAAAACGATATCAGTAATGCCAAGATATATCGAAATGAAAGCCAGTGGGATTCCGACAAGATACATGATTCCCGAATCGAGAAAATTCATTATCTTCGCATCTCCGCCAGCCCTTAATGTGCTGAACATCATATAGTTGAACATCCGCAAGAATGCCTTGAGCGAAAAGACAGCCAATAAGCCGCCGGCAACATCATAAGTAACAGGATCACTGATCGAAAAAAGATTCAGGATCGGTCCCTTGAAAACCATCATGATAAAGACGATCGAAAGCCCAAGGAATAGACCAAGACCAAGCTGGTAGTTGGATTCCTCTTTGGCTTTGGCGATCTTCCCCTCACCCAGTCTTGAACCGATGAGGACCGATACAGCTCCGCCATAACCATGGACCGCAAACAAGAACATGTTGAAGACCTGATTAGCCACATAATACGCATCCATATTCTTCGTCCCAAGCATTCCAAAGGCTTTGACGAATAGGGTCGATCCAAAACCGAAAAAAATCTCATTGACAATCAGAGGAAGAGCCTTAAATAAAATCGGTCTGATAAAATCGATCTTGAGATCGAACAGATCGCGAAGTGAAGTGTAGAAGATCGGTTTTTTATAAAGCATATATACAAAATAGGTCGCTAAGACGATGCATTGGGCGATCAGAGTACCCAAGGCTGCTCCGGCAACCCCGATCTTCATCACATAGATGAATAAGGCATTGAAACAGACATTGGCAATACCGCCGATCAGCGACATGATGAAAGGTAATTTCGTATTCTGGCTTGATCTGTACATGACATTGAAAGACATGTTTAAAGCACTGGGAATAGTACTCATGATCGCAATATTCAGATAACTTTGCGAATGAGTGAGGATTTCAGGGTCATCCAGATAAAACAGAAGGATATTCTGCGAGAAAAACAAGGCGACGATCGCCCAGAAAAAAGCATTGACCAGAGTCAAAACGAAAGAAAGGCCCATCGTACGGGTCATGTTGCGGTATTGTCTAGCCCCATAGAACTGAGCTGCGTAGATCGCGATACCGGAGGTTATACCCCAGGATATGCCATCATGCAAAGTGAGAAACTGGCCGGCATTGCCGACAGCTGTCACCATACCGATCGATGACACCATTATCGAATCAACTATCGACATACACGACGATAACAGCATCGTCATCGCCAGCGGCATCGCCACTCTGAAAGTCCGCTCATAAAAATCCCTTGGACCGATATAGTGCCGTAAAAAGGCGATCATCTATTCTTTCCCTGGGCTTTATAACGAGCCTTTTTTTCTTCTTTGATCTTTTGACGGATAAATTCCTGACGCTTCTTGCGTTTGATCTTTTCAATCGCCTGCGTTTTCTTTTTCTTGTAGTTGGGCTTGACCTTTTCCTTTTTTCGATGCAGCGTCTTAGCGATCTCTTTTTCCAGGATCTCTTCTTTACCTTTCGGTTTCTGCCGGTTTTTCACATCTTTCCAGTTACCGCCTTTAAAGGACATCGCTTTAAAAGTAATGCCCTTTTGTTTTAAAGAAGCGATCCCATTGAGATCTTCATCTCTGTAAAGCAAAAAGCATGTCCCTTTTTTGCCTGAACGTCCGGTCCTACCTGATCTGTGGACATAAAAGGACAGATCGCTCGGCAAGCCAAGAGATACGACATGGGTGACACCATCGATATCAAGTCCTCTGGCAGCGATATCGGTTGCGACAAGATAAGTATAGTCATGATGAACGATCGCCTTCATGATACGCTTGCGCTGTCTTTGCTCAAGACCGCCATGCAGCATACCGACTGATAATCCCAGACTTCTGAGCTTTTCAAAAGTCTTCTCGCAGGTATTTCGATCATTGGCGAAAATAATGCAGGTATAAGGTTTAAAACCGCCCAGGATGCTGACCAAAGCATCTTCATAACTCATATGGCGGCATGAGATCATAATATGTTCGATATCCGGATCAAAACCTTCATTGGTCTTGACTTCGATAATGTCAGGATCTTCCAGATATTTCTTGATAAACGGCCGCAGCCCTTCCGGTAATGTCGCACTGAAACACATGACTTCCGGATGCCTTACCATCTTTGCAAAAATCTTGTCGATGTCTTCTAAGAAACCGAACTCTAAAGTCATGTCCGCTTCATCAATAACAAAGATCTCCGTGTGATCGACTCTCAGATCACCACTTTCATAAAGATCACGTAAGCGTCCCGGTGTACCGATGACGATCTGCGGTTCTCTTTTCAAGCTCTCTTTGACCCTCTTATTGTCACTGCCACCGGTCAAAAGCTTGATCCGAGCCTTTTTATAGACTTCTTTGATCAATTTAAAGACATCGTACAACTGAAGAGCCAGCTCCCGTGTCGGAGATGAAATAACGACCTGTGTCCGGTCGATATTAAAATCGACTTTTTCTGCTATCGGCAACAAAAAAGCGTGTGTCTTGCCGGTACCGGTCGACGATATAGCAACGATATCCCTGTTCTTAGTGGCTGCCTCCAGGCAAGCCTTTTGAACATCGGTGAGTTTTTCAAAGCCATAAAGTCCGATCAGCTCTTGTGTTTTTTCTTTTGTAATATTTACCATAACGCCTCAATTCTATCATCTTAACTAAATATTTTCTAGGTCAATGATGATTATGATATGATGTGAATATGGAAATAGAACGCGTTATCCCATCCGGCTTTTGTGAAGGTGTCGCACGAGCGATCAGGATGGCTAAAGATGCCAGAAGTGAATATCCGAATGAAAAGATCTACATCATCGGTCATCTGGTCCACAATCGCCTGATATCCGAAAGTCTTCTTAACCTTGATATCGTCACCTTGGACGATGAGAAAAAAACCAAAGAAGATCTCATCGATATGATCGACAGCGGCATCGTGATCTTCTCAGCCCATGGAATCGCCGACAAGATCAAAGATAAAGCTACAAGAAAAGGCCTTACGGTCATCGATGCCACCTGCCCTTTCGTCCTGAAGACAAAAGAGATCATCAAAGGGCGCCTGGATGAAGGATATGATGTCCTATATATCGGCAAATACAAGCATCCGGAAGCGATGGCGATCTTAAGCATGAGCAATAAGATCAGGATCATTGAAACAGCTTCTGATGTCGATAGATTGAATGATGATCTAAAGGTATTTGCCACCAACCAGACGACGATGTCGACTATCGAGGTGAAGAAAATCTATGATCGCATCTCAGAAAAATACCCCGATGCCCTGATAGCTGATGAGATCTGTAATGCTACCAGAAAAAGACAAGAGGCGGTAATGGCTCTGAGAAGGGTCGATCTTTTATATGTTGTCGGTGATCCTTCCAGCAACAATACCAATAAGCTCAAAGAGATCGCCGAGAATATCGGCATCAGAAAAGTGCAGCTTATCCAGAGTGCACATGATATAGATATCGATGATCTGAAAAACGTCCAAAAGATCTATGTGACCTCCGGTGCTTCAACACCGAATTATTTGCGAGAAGAAGTCATTGAGGTCCTGAAGACCTATGATAAGACCGCAAAGCTCGTCTTAAAACCTTTAGATATCAGCAAACTGATCTAAATACGGCGCAACTTCCCTTTGATCTCAGCGCACACATCCTTAAAAGACTTGTGCCACAGTGCCTGCGGCAAACCCAAAAAGAAAGAGGCGGCAATATATATCGCTAACGATGCTGAGCCATATACCGCAAGGATGATGATGCAGATGATGCGATTATCATAATTAAAACCGAATCCCAATAAGCCCAACAATAAAGGCAGCATCGATACAACAGCGGCGATGACCATATACAAGACCCTCTTGACAACTCTTTGATAACGGATGCTGTATGCACGGTTTATGATATAAAGACATGAAATGATGACCACTGTCGTCGCTATAGCTGTCGATACCGTCATGCCGTTGGCGCCAAAAAGCATGACACACGGGAAGAAAGCGACCAATTTGACGACTGTTGAGATGATAAGAACGATGATCGTCATCTTTTTTTGTCTGAGCGTCATACACATGCTGGAAATGATCGGAGCGATCGTATCGGTGAAAGTCGTAATACAGCTGAACAAGAAGATATCGGTCCCAAGATCCAGGTTTTGCCCGCCGTACATGATGAAATAGACCGGCCTTGCATATATCAAAAGCCAGACGACGATCGGAATGAGGATAAATAATACTGTCTCTAAGATCTGGTTGACATAGGTCCTCAACACCTTGTAGTTGTTTGCTTCTAAAGCTTCGGTCAGATATGGGACAAGACCGGCTGAAAAGCCCAGTGTGAGAACTTGCGGAATAGCGGCGATCTTATTGCAGTTGACCTGAAGAATCCCCAGCGCCAACATCGCCTCGTCGTAATCAATACCGATCGTCGTCGCAAAATCAATAAAGAAATTGCTGTTGATCAAACCGGATGTCGTGCCTAAAAATGAGATGACCATATACGGTATACCCAGTGACAGAAGCTCACGCATGATACTCTTGGCATCCCTTGCTTCCTTAGTCGTCTTGAGGGCTTTATCGCTTACATCCTGATCGGCTTTCTTACCGGTGAGAAATACATAAATGATCGCAAAGACAGCACCCAGACCAGCAGCGAAGATGGCCATGTATATAGCCCATATCGAATCGAAATTCAGCAATTTGACAAACAAATATCCTAAAAAGACGATACCGCTGACTCTGACCAACTGTTCGATGACCTGACTGGCTGCATACTCTTTTAACAGTTTAAGCCCTTGGTAATAGCCTCTTAGCGCACTTAAAAAAGGCACAGTCATCAATGCAAAACACAGAATGTAAAAAAGATTCTGCAACGATCTGATATCATCAGGTGATGCTTTATCACCCAAGACCATCGAAGCCAAAGGACCGCTTATAAAAAAGAAGATGACCGCTACAATAAAACTGAGACCCAAAAGAAAGGACGCACCCAGCTTTTTGACCAGTAAAACCGTCTTATAGTCATTGCGGCTATAGTACTTGGCTATCAAGGCAGCGATCGCAAAAGGAATTCCCGCCCCACAGATTTTCAATAACAGATCATAGTAGGTATAAGTTATGCTATAAAAAGCCATATTGGCTTCACCAGCCAACGAGTTCAGGGGAACTACATAAAACAAGCCTAATAGTTTAGATATAAAAATGCCAAAAGAGCCGGCTAAGGCTCCGGTCAGCAACGATCTTTTCACTGTCCATCTCCTGGATACTGAACTTCAACTCGATAATAATCACGTGTTACACTTTCGTGATCACTGGTCTCATAACGGACCATAATATTTAAAGTACAGGGATTATCTTCAGTCAAGCCGGATATCGAAAGACCGGCAACATAGCCGTCATCCGGCTTAGTCTGGTGGGGGATCATCGTATAGCTCGTGTCTTCAAAAATACCGACATTGGCAGCCATCGTATTGCTGTAATCATCGCCTTCAACGATCGCCATGACCTGGATATTGTACATCGCTATCTTCGGCTCATCGACGATCACAAAAAAGCGATACCCACCTTCGACCTCACTTAATTCGATCGTTAAGCTGTAGTAAGTCGGTTCACTCGCATAATTCTGGACATTCTCCAATTGATGAAGCATGTCATAATATCGATCATCGCTTCCGCTCACGGCTGTACTGTCGGTTGTGCAGCCGCTGAGCAAACACAAAGAAATGATCAAGATAAAGATCTTTTTCATCCTGATTAAAATTCTAAAACATACCAGTTCTTGCGACCTTTTTTGATGATCGCAAGTTCACCATCAAACGCATCTGCTCTATTGATACATAGCTCAAAGTCATTTATCTTATCACCGTTGACACTGATCGAATTGCCTTTGATCAGATCACGCGCTTCTCTTTTTGACTTGCAGGCACCTGATGCTACCAGCACATCACAAATATTAGCTCCGTCAGCGATCTTTGTATGCGGCGCATCCTTTAAACCGTCCTTTAATTCATTGACACTCAACTCTTTGATATCACCACCGAACAGTGTATCGGTGATCTTGATCGCTTCTTTATATCCTTCATCGCCATGCAGAAAAGTAACGACTTCCTTCGCCAAAGCCTTATGTGCATGACGCAGATGCGGATTCTCTTTGTGATCGGCTTCCAAAGCATCGATCTCTTCCTTGGATAAGAAAGTGAAGATCTTAAGATAATCAATGACCATCTCATCTTCAACGTTCAATAAGAACTGGTACATCGTATATGGTGACGTCTTTTTACGGTCAAGCCATAAAGCGTTGCCTTCTGATTTACCGAATTTATTACCTGATTTATCAGTCACAAGCGGCATCGTAAAAGCATAAGCCTCTTTGCCGAGTTTTTTTCTGATCAGATCGACACCGGCAGTGATATTGCCCCATTGATCACTTCCCGCTACCTGCATCGTACAGTTTTTCGTCTCATACAAGTGGTAGAAATCCATTGCCTGTAAAAGCATATAACTGAATTCGGCATAAGTAATACCCGAATCCATCCTTC
>CASEHR010000025.1 GCA_949287785.1 uncultured Bacillota bacterium
ATTTGTCGCCGCGGGCGATCAGTTCGTTAAAACTTGAACCGGAATCAAACCATACGTCCATGATATCTTTTTCTTTTGTGAAGCTACCGTTAGGTGATTTCGGATTTGTATAGCCTTCCGGCAGCAAATCTTTTGCTTCTCTTTCAAACCATACATTTGAACCATACTCTTCAAACAGATCGGCGATATGATCGAAGACTTCCTGTTCCATGATCGGCGATTTGTCCTCATTGTAGATGATCGGGATCGGGACACCCCATAGTCTTTGTCTGGAAATGCACCAGTCCTTGCGTTCTTTGATCATGTTGCTGATCCTGACTTCACCATAAGAATTCAACCAGTCAACATCTTTGATCGCCTTTAAAAGCTTATCCTTGATCTTTTCGACAGAAGCGAACCACTGAACAGTCGCCCTGAAGATGACCGGTTTTTTAAGTCTTTCATCATGCGGGTATGCGTGAGTTACCCATTCCATTGCCATCAAGGCACCTAATTCATCAAGCTTGACAGTAACATCTTTATTGGCATCAAGGACAAACTTGCCTTCAAGCCAAGCCCCTGCCTCTTTGGTCAGACAGCCCTTTTCGTCGACCGGACAAAATGCCGGCAATCCATACTTCTGACCGACGATAAAGTCATCAAGACCGTGACCCGGCGCAGTGTGGACACAACCAGTACCATCTTCGTCAGTGACGTGATTGCCAAGGATCACGACACTCGGTCTATCCGGATAGAAAGGATGTCTGACTGTGATCCCTTCAAGCTCTTTTCCTTTGAATGTCTTGACAATTCCCTCATTCTCTAATTTGAATTTCGGTAATAATTCATCAACCTTGCTTGCAAGCATGATCAACTTACCTTTTTGTGTCTTGACGACCGCATATTCAAAACGTTCATTTAGACAGATAGCAAGGTTTGCAGGAATGGTCCATGGTGTAGTTGTCCAGATGACAAAACGCTCATCTCCATCCAGAATACCCTTCGGGTCTAATACATCAAAAGCGACAAAGATCGTCGGATCTTTACGGTCGATATAGATTATCTCGCTGTCGGCGATCGCTGTTTCCTGATATGGTGACCAATAGATCGGCTTAAGACCTTGGAAGATCATGCAATCCATCGCCATCTTAGCAAAAGAACGAATCTGACGAGCCTCAAATTCCTTATTCAGGGTGATATAAGGATGTTCATAATCAGCGACCTGACCAAGTCTTTTCATCGTCTGCATCTGCGTCTTGATCTGTTCATGAGCATATTCAGCACATTTCTTTCTGAATTCGCTGGCCGGGATCGACTTGCGGTCAACACCGAGCTTCTGAATAGCATTTTCGATCGGCAGACCATGTGTATCCCAACCCGGGAAGTAAGGTGTGTAATAACCCTTCATCGCATGACTTCTCACCATAATATCTTTAATGCAGCGATTCATTCCCGTACCGGCGTGCAGGTTACCATTGGCGTAAGGTGGTCCATCATGAAGGACATACGCTTCATGTCCTTCATTCTTTTCCAATATCTTATGGTAATGGTCCTCCTTCTCCCATCTTTCTAAAATACCCGGCTCTTTTTTAGGCAGATTCCCACGCATCTCAAAGTCGGTCTTAGGCATATGCAGTGTTTCTTTAAAATCCATTTCTTTCCCTCCTAAATAAAAAAGCGATACCAAAGGTCGCGCTTAACGCGAGGTACCACCTTCACTTGTTTCTTAATCTCTTAACGCGAGTAACGTAGCGTGTTTGGCACGCTAAGCTCATAAGTGATATCTCTTTAAAAAGTGATTGTGCCTTTCACCATTCGCACTTCGCTGAATCCTCTCTTTAAAGAACGTGTCTTATATTAAAGCTTCTTACTGTTGATTATCTTCGTCATCGGTGACAGTTATCTGACCACCTACCGGCATTGATTTAGGTGAACACAAAATGACATTCTCACCTACTTTGTTGATCGATCCATCGATCGCATATACAACACCGCTTAAAAAATCGATAATACGTTGCTGATAATCCGCCGGCATACGATGCAGGTTGATCGCGCACGCCCGACGTGATTTTAAATGATCGGCGATCTCTGTTGCTTCACCATAGTGTCTCGGTTCAAACAAGACGATATCATAATTGCCCGCAACACCCTTTGCTTCTTTAGAGCGAGGATCTTCGTACTGGCTCAATTTCTTTACTTCTTCACCGCTCAGTTCCAATTCTTCATCTTCTTCTTCCGGTGCAATAAAGTTTTTGATCTTATCTGTTAATCCCATAATAATCTCTCCTACTTGTTTATTTTACCACATTATATACGATATTACTTGATCAATCGATACTTTTTTAGACCATGAGTAAATCCATCATCGCTCACATCCATAGTGATATCGGCAGCGACTTCTTTAAGCTCGTCGACCGCATTCTGGACAGCGATACCTTTGCCGACCGTTTCAAACATCTCGATGTCGTTATAGCCATCGCCAAATGCAAAACTATCCTCCTTGGCGATATTGAGCACATCTAAGATCTTCTTTATACCTTCTCCTTTAGACATACCTTTGATATTGATATCAAACGAATACATACTGCCATGACGGTTGATGTTGACATAAGGCAACAGTTCCTCATAGACCCTATCCACCAATAGGTCATCATCTCTTATCGCCAGCATCCCGATATTGATCCCAAGATCTTCATGATAGCCATCATCGCGATAACAATTGCACACATCCCAGGCTTGGGCAAACTTTTTATGCAAAGGCAGATCGAGATCCCTTGTATAGATCGCATCAGCTGTTTCCAGATAATACGCGCAATCATTCCGATCAGCAAATGCGATGATTCTTCTTTTGACATCTTTGCTCATTGTTTCCGAGAAGATGACCTTACCGTCGATCTCCGCATAGGCCCCGTTAGCTAAAAGATATCCGCTCGGTTTTAATGCTTTGACGCTTTCCGGGACCAGACATTTAGCTCTTCCCGAAGCGATAAAGACCAGATTACCCTCTTCCTTAAGCTTTCTGAAGCTTTCTTCAGTAGCAAGTGTTGGCTTGTGCAAGCCCCTGGAACAATCGATGATCGTTCCATCGATATCCACAAATACGATTTTTCTCATATGGAACTTATTATAACTTAAAAGATACAAAAAGTGGTATCACTGATGGATACCACGTTAAGATTATTATTTCGCCTCTTTTTCCCATTCCTGAAGTTTGGCTTCATATTCTTTCATCTCACGATCATTTGCGAAAACAAAATGTCCCGGTCTTATCTCCTGCAGAACAGGTTTTTCACCAGAGAAATCCCGTTTTGACTCATCATAGATGACAAGTTCTTTAGCCTTTTCTACACGCGGATCAGGGATAGGTACCGCCTGCAGTAATGAGTGCGTGTATGGATGGAGCGGGAATTTAAACAAGATATCGGTAGGAGCTATCTCGACGATGCGGCCTTTATGGATGACAGCTATACGATCGCTAAAATATCTTACGACGCTGAGATCATGGGCAATAAACATGTAGGTCAAGCCTCTTTCCTCTTTGAACTTGTTCATGAGGTTGAGCACTTGAGCTCTGATAGATACGTCAAGAGCAGATATCGGCTCATCAGCGATGATAAACTCCGGTTCCATGATCATTGCTCGCGCAATACCGACACGCTGTCTTTGTCCGCCTGAGAATTCATGCGGATAACGCGATTTGTGTTCCGGTAAAAGACCGACCGATTCCAAAGCCTTGTCAACTTTCGCTTCCCGATCTGCCTCATCTTTGTAAAGATGGAAATTGTATAGACCCTCCGAGATGCAGTAATCGATCGTCGCTCTTTCGTTTAGCGATGCTGCCGGATCCTGGAAGATCATCTGAATATTGCGCACAAGGTCTCTTTGTTCCTCTTTAGAGATCTTGCCGTTGATCTTTTTACCTTTAAACAAGATGTCACCATCCGATGTCGGATTTAAACGAATGATCGAGCGACCGATGGTCGTCTTACCGCTTCCCGATTCACCTACAAGAGCAAACGTCTCACCCTTGTAGATATCAAAGCAGGCATTTTTTACTGCTCTGAAGCGTTTTTTATTGTTGTAGAAGGATACTTCCAGGTGTTGTACCGACAACAATACTTCCTTATTATCGTTCGCCATAAATACCTCCTTTAGCAGTGATCGCAACCATCTTCTCGTGCAGATTACGGATCGTTTCCGGCGGTTCGACCTTTGGTGCCCGCGGATCTAAGAGCCATGTTTTGGCATAATGGGTGTCAGTTATTTTAAAGATCGGTGGTTCTTCTTCGAAATCAATCCGCATCGCATAATCACTGCGCGGAGCAAAGGCATCACCTTTGATCTCTTCGAAAAGTGATGGCGGTGTACCATGGATCGCATAAAGCTCATGTCCCTTTTCGCCTAACTGCGGCAAAGATGACAACAAGCCCCAAGTATAAGGATGTCTTGGTTCATAGAATACCTCTTCGACCTTGCCGTACTCGATGATCTGGCCGGCATACATAACTGCTACCACATCAGCAACATTGGCAACTACGCCCAAATCATGTGTGATATAGATCGTCGTAAAACCGTATTCATTGGATAGTTCTTTGATCAGGTGGATGATCTGCGCTTGGATCGTGACATCAAGTGCAGTCGTCGGTTCATCACAGATCAGGATCTTAGGACGACAAGCCAAAGCGATCGCAATGACGATCCTTTGCCGCATTCCGCCGGAATACATGAACGGATACTCATCATAGCGACGTGCAGCATCATAGATGCCGACTCTTTCCATGAGTTTGATTGCTTCCGCTTTTGCTTCTTCTTTTGATTTGCCCTGATGTTTGATGATTACTTCAGAAATCTGATAACCGATCGTCCGGACCGGATTCAAAGATGTCATCGGATCCTGGAAGACAGTGGCGATCTTTTTACCACGGATCTTCATCCACTCCTCATCCTTTTTAAATTTCAGAAGATCTTCGCCTTCAAACCATATCTCACCTTGCGTTACCTCACCGTTTGTCTCTAGCATTCCGGTGAAAGTCTTGGTAAAGACCGATTTACCACTGCCCGATTCACCGACAATAGCAACGACTTTACCTTCTTCAAAATCAAGCGATATATTTCTGATCGCTGTCAAGACACGATCACGTACTTTGAATTTAACAACGAGGTCTTTGACAGATAGAATAATATTCTTTTTTTCTTCCATGCTAACCTCCTTAGACCATATGTGTACGCGGATCACTGGCATCAGCTAATGCCTGACCGACAACATACAACGAAATCGAAATAAGTGCACACAGGAATACCGGGATCCAGAACAGATGCGCAGCACTCGATGTCTGCATATAACCGACATAGTCACTGACCATACGTCCTAAAGAAGGTTCGCGATAATCAAGTCCGATACCGATGAAAGACAGGAATACCTCATATGAAATGAAGTTCGGGATATCTCTGGCAACCGATGTGACGATGATCGATATCAGATAAGGCATGATATTGTGGGAAATGATAGTGCTCGTCTTGGTACCTAAGCATTTCGACGCTAAGTTGTACTCACGGTCACGTATAATCATGACTTGGACGCGAATGAAGTAAGCGGTAGATAACCATGAAGTACAAGATAATGCGAAGATAAGCTGCCATTTACCACGACCGATGACATACATGAGGACCATAACGACAAGCGTGAACGGAATGTTCGCAACGACATTATAGACTTCGATCATGATCTTATCCAATTTCTTCGAAAAGCCCCAGAAAGCACCGACGATAACACCAAGGACAGTAGTTACACCGGTAGCGATAAGAGCGATCGAAAGTGAGTTACCACAGGATGCCCATACAGCATCGAACATATTAGTGCCGACATGGTCCGTACCAAACGGATACTCCAGACTTGGAGGTAAAAAACGCATAGAGCGATCCAGAATATTTGGCTGAGCTGTCGGATCAAAATGTGAAAATAATGGATGGATAAATGAGAATAAAGTTATCGATGTCGCAATGATCAACATCAAGATAACGACTTTTGATGAGAAGAACTTTCTAAAGACACTACGCCAATAAGAGTACTTAGGTGCAGCGATATGTTCACTCGCCGATTCATCCATTTTTACGAATTCAAAGCGGTTATCAGCTGTCATTAGTCATTTCCTCCTTTCGCAGTCAATTGGATACGCGGATCGACAACAGTCATCAGCAAGTCACCGATCAGAATCGAGAAGATCGATAATCCTGTGAAGATGAAGGTCAGAGTAATGACCATGTTGTTGTTAAAGGATTTGATCGCATCCGGCAACATCTTACCCATGCCCGGTACCGCAAATACTGACTCGGTGATTACGGAACCTGAGATACATAAGATGATCGAACTTGGAATACCGTTGACGATCGGAATGATCGCGTTCTTCAAGATATGCTTTCTGAAGATCTCCTTTTGACTCAATCCCTTAGCTTTGGCAAACTTGACATAGTCGGCATTTGACTGGTCGACCATATAACGTCTGATCCAGATCATGACCGAAGCTGTACTCATAAGTGCCAGGATGACGATCGGTAAGATATATGATCTGATATCACCGAAACTATAGATCGGGAACTTATCCGGCAGACCAAAACTGAAGCCTAGCATCTTCATGAAATAGATGAAAGCCAATGATGGTAAAGAGATCATAACATTGATATAGACTGTACCAATCTTATCCTGGATCTTACCCTTATTTCTTGCCATCGATACACCGGCAGGAATAGCGATAAGATAAGCCAGAACCAAGGATATGATACCAAACAAATATGATATCGAGACCATTGACGGATCCTTATAATAACTCTTACAGTTAGCGTAATTATCTGGGAACTTATTCTGATCACGGCTGTCCAAAGCTGATGTCTGTTTATAGACACATGTATGGTAGTTCTCAGATGTTTTACCTGTACTTCCGTTAGGTAAAGTTCTTTCTTCTGAAACAAGACTTCCCTGATTTTGATTGATGACATCAAGTGTCGAAGAATTCTGATAAGTCGGATAAGAAGAACCGAAGTTCAAATTGAGAATATTCTGATGAATGAACGGGAAACTTCCGTCAAAATAGATCAGATAATTGTGTTCGCATCCACTGCACTTGAGTGCCGGCACACCATTGTAGTCGGTCGCAAAATAGATGCTTCTTTCCATATCAGGATTGTCAGGATCTTCGACTTTCCATGGATGATCGATATAAATAAAGTTCTTGTAGAAATTGACGATGATCTCCAGTCCGGAAAAATCACGTGTCGCGTAGAAACCACCTTCGACATAATACGAAACGGTGTAGCCATCAGCAGTGTATTTATCGATGACTTCTTGTGCAACATCACTGTAGTGATATTCGACCATATCTTGTCCATATTCGTCAACGTAAGGTTCCTCTTCAATGAGCATACAAGCATTGTAGTCACTGCTCGACTGACACATCTCACTCTGTCTTACAAAATCCAGATAACCCAGCTGTTCCCACTTGTTATTCTTGAAGTCGGAAAGAGCATCGGGATCACCGCTCAATTTTGACATCTGCCCGGTATCTTCACGGAAGACATTATCACGTGGAATCATGGTGTAGACCATGAGAATAGCGATACTGGTAACGACAAAGACAGCAATGATGGCCCGGAACACACGTCCTAGTACATATTTTTTCATGCTTCCTCCTTTATAACTCAAGATAAGGGGTTTGATTTAAAACCCCTTATCAATTACATACTTGCTCAATAGATATTTAGATATTAGTCAGCTGAGTGGTTGAGCCATGCTTCCTGAGCAGCTTGCCATTGTTCAGTTGTGACCATTTCGTTTTGAACTTGGATGTATTTGAGTTTGTATTGACCTGTACCACTCATTGAATATGCTGAGCTGTATGGAGCAACCTTAGTTACTCTTTCACCACGAGTTTGCATTGAGATCGGTAAGTATAGAGCGTTAGCTAACAGATATGCATCGACCTTCGCAAATGCTTCGTAACGTGCATCAAGATCATCGAGGATAGCCCATGCTTCATCGTTCAGACGATCATATTCATCAAGACCGATCAATTCAACGATTTCATTCATTCTGGCAACAGTTGCTGAATCTTCACCTGCAGCAAGTAAGCCGATGTTCTTCATAAAATCACCGTTTCTTGAGAACGAGAAGACATTGGTGAATGTTGATGGGTCGATATAGTCAGGACCCCAACCGGCTTGTGTATTGAAATCGTAGTCTGCCATTGTATCTGGATTTGTCATGTTGAATGCAGTATCAATAACAGTATCGTATGGTTGTAAGATGACATCTATGATGATGTTGCCTTCAGTTGCGCCTTCGATCGAAGCTTTCATCGCATTTGCTCTATCGATGTATGCCTGACCCGAATCACTGATCGCAAGAAGATCGAGATGAACAGGGAATTCAACACCGTCAGCCTTCGCTGCTTCAACATATTCCATAGCCTTTTCAGGATCATAGAATGCTGAATGTCCGTCACTCAGATCTACTGTTTCACCGGTCAATTCTGTGTAAGCCTCTTCAACCAGGTCGACATATAATCTGCCGTCAGATGTCGTTACTAAGTTAGGAACACCATTCAGGTTACGTAAGTTAGCAGCAGCAGCTTCCTCTGTTAAGTTGACAGCCATGTAAGCTTGTGTATCGAGTGCGTGCTGAACAGCTTTACGTACATTGGTATTGTGGATAGCATCCTGTGATGCCTGTCTCTCTTCTTCTGTTTCGTGAGCTGTCAAGTTGAAGTTCTGACGGTTGAAGTTCCATTGAATACCGAATGAGTATGAGTTGGTATCAGTCATTGTGATATAGCCGTCATACTTGTCAGCGTAGTCTTGATAGTCAGCCCATGAAGCGTTTAATGCAGCTGCATCGTATTGACCATTTTCAAAACCGTTGATCTGTGAATAAGTATCTTGACCTGAATCATAGACATAAGTAACTGTATTTAGATGTACATTGTCCAGATCCCAGTAGCTTTCATTTTTAACATATGTGATCTCTGATTGCGAAACATTTGAGTTCAAGATATATGGTCCGCTGTAAAGGATCGATTCCGGTGTTGTTGTACCGAATGCACATGAATCGCTCTTCTCTTGACCTAATGGGCAGCCTTGTGACTCAAGGAATTCTTGGTTGATAGGGTAGAGAATCGGATATGTTGTGTATGTGTAGAAATAAGTTGTCGGTGATACGAGTGTATATTCTACAGTCTTGTCATCAAGAGCTTTGACACCGACACTTTCCCAAGCCGCATCGCTTCTGTCGCTGTTGACATAGTCATTCAGACCGACGATGAGGTTTTGAACTAAGCTCAATGTTTCTGAGTTAGCATCGACAGCGTGGCGTAAGCCGGTGACGAAATCCTGAGCAGTCATATCAGCGTAGTATTCGCCGGTAGCATCAACCCATGTAACGCCATCACGTAAGTGGAATGTCCATACTGTACTGTCTTCGTTGTATTCGTAAGACTCAGCAGCGGCGCCTACATAATCACCATACTGGTTGTTTTCTAACAAACCTTCAACAAAGTTGACATTGTGCTGATGGTTGTTAGCCTTGTTTGTTGCGACATAGTCCATACTTTCAAGTTCTTCTGTCGTATAAGTGACAGTATAGGAATCCTTGTAAGTAACTTCTGTCGTCCCGCTTGTTCCAGGGTCTGTCGTTGTTGTATTGCTACAACCTACTAAAGACAGAGCCATGAATGCAGCAAGCGCTAGAGTAAATACTTTCTTCATTCTATTCCTCCTTGTCATGCAATTTTCAATGCATG
>CASEHR010000026.1 GCA_949287785.1 uncultured Bacillota bacterium
TGCCAGAATTTACAGGAGGCGTTCCTTGACCTCCTCGATGATACTTTCCGGGATCATTTGAGTGATATCACCACCGTAATGCGCAACTTCCTTGGCGATCGACGAAGAAAGGAAAGAAAATTCCGGCTTGGCAACCAAAAAAACAGTCTCGATATCCTTATCGAGTTTCATATTCGTCGTCGCTAGAGCCAGTTCATATTCATAGTCCGCTATCGCTCTGATCCCTCTGACCAGAACACTGCAGCCTTCTTTTTTAGCTATATTTACCGTCAATCCATTGCCGATTATGACTCTTACATTAGAAAAATGTCTAGTACATTTTTCGATCAGTTCTTTACGTTCCTGAGGACTGAAAGTTGCCTTCTTAGATACGTTTTCATTGATTGCGACTACCACTTCATCATAGAGCTTCGATGCTCTTTCGATGATATCCAGGTGGCCGATTGTTATAGGATCAAAAGATCCCGGATACATCGCTTTCATAAACACCTCTTATAATAATACAGATCGGTTATGCCGTATGATCTTTTTTTATATAGGATAAGATCGCCGTAACAGTCATTCATCACGGTGTGGCTATCCACTTCATAGATCAGAACACCGTCATCTTTCAGCATCTTCTTATCTGCTATCATCATCATAAGTTCATCACGATCATCAAAAGCATACGGCGGATCCAAAAAAATGATATCAAAAGTCTCATTCAATTTCTTCAACAAAGCAGCGTGATCCAAATCGTATATCACAACTTCTTCTTCGATCTTAAGTGTATTTTCCAAGATGGCCTTGATTGCTTTTCTGCTCTTGTCATTGATCACTGCTCTTTTAACACCGCGCGATAAGGCTTCTATCGCAACAGCGCCACTGCCGGCAAACAAATCGAGAATTACTTCTTTTTCACTGATATCTCCAAGTGATGAAAAAAGAGCTTCTTTGACCATATCCTTAGTCGGCCTTGTGTCACTGTCAGGTGCAACAAGACGCATATTCTTGTATTTACCAGCGATCACTCTAAGCATCAGCCTGCTCCTTGGCGATCATTCTGATCCTGATGATCTCATTTTGGGCAATACCTAAAGCGATCATGGCCGCAAGTGAACTTGAACCACCACTTGATACCAGCAATAAAGGAACACCTGTCAGAGGGATAAGTCCACTGACGCCGCCGACATTGAGAATAAAGTGCAGACCAAAATACAGTATGACACCTAAAAAGACGATCTTTGCCCTGAGATCCGCATACTTATTGGTGGCATGTCTTGCAAGTCTTATAATAATGATTCCATATAAAACGACCAAGATAATCAATCCGATAATACCCAATTCTTCAACAATAACCACTAGGATAAAATCACTTGATGGGTTAGGGAAGTTCATATATTTATGGACGGAATTGCCATAACCGACGCCGAACAGACCTCCGGTAGCGAAAGCAACAAGCGCCATCACCAGGTGGTAACCTGTCGAATACTGATCAGCAAAAGGATCGGCAGCCGAGGTGAAACGTGAGATCATATAGTTATCGCCAAGGCTATTCAATAGACTCGTTCCGATAGGAGAAAGAACGAAGATAATAATGCCAATGCCGGCAAGCATAACTAACCGCATTCTAACATTGTATTTATATAACGCCTGTCTTTTAGGTACCATCAGAAGCAGGTAAGCAATGCCGAACAGTATAACACCGGAACCCGTATCTTTTTCCCAGATTACGATAATCACCGTATACGCAAGCATCAGGTACAAGAGTCTGCGAAATTTATTGCGCTCTTCTTCACTGTCTTTAAAATTCTGCGTCAGCGACAAGGCAAAATATACTATCGTAAATACTTTTGCGAATTCCGAAGGCTGGATTGTAAAACTACCGATCCTGATCCAGGCATAGGCACCGCCGAGATCACCGAACAATCGTGTTGATAAAAGGACAGCGACCATCACAAACGCCAGAGTATCAAAGATCTTTCGGCGCAACTTGAAGACCGAAAAGCGGCTCAGAAACAAGTAACATCCAATGCCAATTGCTAAATATGCCAACTGACGGATGATCACATTTACAATGACCGATGTCTCCCCTTGCGCATCACCCATCTCAGCACTGGCGATCATCAAAGTACCAAAGACCATCAGGATGATCAGGGCTATCGTGATCCATTGATCGCTGTTTTTCAAAAAGATATTAAAACGTCTTTTTTGCATAAGCGTATTTTATCATAATTGCACTACAGAGAAAAATCACCTATAATATGCTCATGAAGATCAACACAGAAACAATAGTCAAAGACAATAATTCTGCGATCAGAAATAAAAGCGTCGATGTGACTTTGCCGCTCAGTGATGAAGATCGTGATTTGTTGCTGGATATGTACAACTATGTCAAAAACTCAACAGATAAAGAGATTGCGGAGAAAGAAAACCTGCAACCGGCAGTCGGCATCTCGGCGATTCAGGTCGGTATCGGAAAGAAGATGATGGCAATCGTTATCAAGAACAGTGAAGGGAAAATCGTTTATCAATACGCCATGGCAAATCCTAAGATCATCTCTGAATCAGTGGAAAAAGCTTACCTTGCCGGTGGCGAAGGTTGTCTTTCAGTACCTGATGAGCATGAAGGTTATGTTTACCGCGCTCGAAGAATAAAGGTCAAAGGATATGATTTATTGACTGACAAAGAAGTCGTAATCAAGGCACAAGACTATCTGGCGATCGTCTTTCAGCATGAATTAGATCATTTTAAAGGAATCTTGTACTACGATCATATCGACAAAGAGGACCCGTTTCATGTAAAAGAAAATGCATATTGTCTCGAATAGGAGAAATCATGGCTAATCGCACTAATCACAATTACACTAATTACAATACACTTAACTTCAACAGTAAAACCGATACTTTGGTCTACGCCCTTGGCGGACTTGGTGAGATCGGTAAAAACATGTATTGCTTTGAGCATGACGATGAGATCATCATCGTCGATGCCGGCGTTAAATTCCCTGATGATGATCTGCTGGGTATCGACTATGTGATCCCAGACTATACTCATCTCATCAAGAATAAAGACAAAATAAAAGCTCTGATAATCACTCACGGTCATGAAGATCATATCGGTGGAATCCCTTTTTTACTGTTGTCTTGTCCGATCGAAAAGATCTATGCCCCGCGTTTTGCAAAAGCATTGATCGAAAAGAAACTTTCGGAAAAAAGGCGCTTGTCGAAGACTAAGATCATTGAGATCAACAGCGATTCTTCCGTTAAAACCAAGTATTTCACGGTTGGTTTTTTTAACACGATCCATTCAATTCCAGACAGTTTAGGTATCCTCATCAACACACCGAACGGTCGGATCGTCGAGACAGGTGATTTCAAGTTTGATCTCACTCCTATCGGTACCAACGCCGACTACCAGAAAATGGCATATATCGGAGCAGCCGGCGTAACCTTACTAATGAGTGACAGTACCAACTCAGAGGTCGAAGGTTTCTCGATCTCTGAAAAACAAGTAATACAATCGATCCGTGATATCTTTAAAAAGACTAAAGGCCGTTTGCTGGTTTCTACTTTCGCCTCAAATGTCGACCGCTTATCGCAGATTTTGAAATGCGCATATGATTGCGGCAGAAGAGTCGTTGTATTTGGCCGCAGTATGCAAAACGTCGTAGAGATCGGTCTTAAACTGAAGACCATCGATATCGACGAAGATGCATTTATCGATCCTGACCTGCTTGGGACGATTCCGCCCGAGAAACTTTGCATTGTCTGTACAGGATCACAAGGTGAGACATTGGCCGCTCTTTCAAGAATCGCCAACGGGACCCATAAGCACGTCCGGATCATCCCGGGCGACACCGTCGTCTTATCTTCCAATCCGGTACCGGGGAATGCGATCAATGTATCGGGTATTATCAATCAGCTCACAAGATGCGGCGCCACTGTCTTAGAAAATACGACCTTGGCAAGTTTACATACTACCGGACATGCTTCGCGTGAAGAACAGAAACTCATGATCCAATTGATCAAACCAAAGTATTTCATGCCGATGCATGGTGAATACAAGATGTTAAAAAAACATGCCGAAACAGCCATGGAAACCGGTATCCCAGC
The DNA here is from genome assembly GCA_949287785.1 of uncultured Bacillota bacterium. Lineage (GTDB taxonomy): Bacteria > Bacillota_I > Bacilli_A > Erysipelotrichales > Erysipelotrichaceae > JAHHTG01. The sequence goes on from CASEHR010000026.1 coordinate 4,096, forward strand.
CGACAACTGCTTCGTTATGGCCAATGGTGATGCGTTAGTATTGCATGAAGGCGAAGTATACAGAGCCAACACCCGTATCCAGACCGATGCTATCTATGTTGACGGAAATGATATTTCCGGCTTGTCGACTTCGGTTATCAAAGATCGAAAGATCTTAGCTGATAATGGCATGGTCGCTGTCGTCGTCTGTATCGATTCCCGAAACAACAAGATACTGTGCCGCCCAGGCATCGTATCCCGCGGTTTCGTCTTTATCAAAGAATCACAAACCCTTCTGAAGGAGGCTGAACTTCTGGTGTATGAAGCTTTAAAACAAGCTATGAAACAAAAGGTTACTTTCGGTGATCTGAAAAACACCATCCGCAATACGCTGGAGCCTTATCTATACCGTAAAACGAACCGGAATCCGATCGTCATCCCGGTCATTCTCAATCATCGTGATGCGATCCGCAAAGTCCAGACAGGTAACTGATATGCTGATCATTGTTTTAGTTGTAATAACTTTTTCGATAATCCTCTGGATCATAACCGTTACCAATAACTTCAAACGTTTGGAGGTCAAGATCGAAGAAGCCCGCTCCGGTATTGAAGTAGCTTTGGAAAAACGTTCCGACACGCTGACTAAACTCCGTGATGCTGCGGGAACTTATATGAAACACGAATCTTCTACCTTTCAGAAAATCGTCGCTTTACGCAAAGGGATGTCCTTAAAGGAACTTGAGGACGCTGATAATCAAATGATAAAAATGAGCAATGATCTTTTAGCTTTAGGCGAAAATTATCCCGAACTAAGATCATCCGATGTCTTCATCGAACTTGAAAAAGGAGTCAGCGACGCTGAAGAGCATTTACAAGCCGCAAGAAGAGTATACAATGCGAATGTCAGCTCATATAATACAGCGATCGCGATGTTCCCAAACAGTCTTCTGAAGGGATCGAGACAATCTCTTCCTTTCTACGAGGCTGATAGCCGAAAACATCAAGATGTCGAGATGAAATTCTGATCATGTCTGATACCGAATTAAATCAATTATTACATAAAGAGAAAAGGAAACAACTGGTGCTTTTTGTTGCGATTGCGATCAGTGTTCTCCTTTTTTTCTTCCTGCCCTTTTTGGGAGTGATCACTATCGTTATTAGCGTCGGATTATATTCGCGAAGCAAAAAAGTGATCAAAGATAACATTGGCTCCATGATCGCTTATGATGTTATCGGCAAGTATATTGATGATCTCGAATATCATCAGAGCGAACAATTCGACCACTCACTGATCAATTCTGTATACATGGCTTTCCCCGGATACGATCGCATCAGGACCAACGATCTCATCTGCGGCTTTTATAAAAATCATAAAATAAGGATGTGTGATCTGATTCTGACTGATAGGCGTGTCTCAACAGCCGGTAAAGGCACAAGTACGCATAATGTCACTGTCTTTCAAGGACCTTACATTGAAATGGCGTTTGCTAAAAAAGTCAAAGAACAGGTAACTGTAACTAATGATAAATTTCTGAGTGATGGAAATATCAATATGGAGAGCGAGAGTTTTAACGAAGCATTCAATGTCTATAGTCAAAGTGAACACGACGCCTTTTTTGTGCTGACACCACAAATGATGGAAAGAATTGAGAAATTGAATGATTTAGCCGGGGGCGATATCCATATTAATTTCCACCCCAATGGTAATATCTATTTCGCTATCAACAATCATCAGAACAACTTTGAAATAGAATTCCATCATCGGGATATCACGATGATCAAGGAAGATTTTGACAATCAATTGCGTTTTATAATTTCCCTGATCGATGAGATTATAGAAGACGATTAAAAAAACCGGACCTTTTTACAGATCCGGCTTTTTGATAAAACTATTTAATCTCGATGATTTTCATCATATTAGCGCTTCCCTCACCCGTTGGATAGCCGGCCGAGAGAATGATGAGCTGCCCGGGCTTGAATCCCTGAGATTTCGCAACAGCACTAGCCAATTCGTCATCGTTGGTCATCTCATTTTGAACTTTTGAATAGATTGGGTGAACGCCCCAGTAGAGCTCAAGTTTCGCCTGTGTTGACTTAGTGAACGTAACGGCGAAGATCGGGCATGATGGTCTGTACTTAGACAAGCGTCTTGCGGTTGTACCGCCTTGGGTGAAAACTACGATCGCAGCAATATCCAGGGTCAACGTTGCCTCAGAAATAGAGATGCCGATCGCATCCTGAACAGTCTGATCATTGTAATTGCGCAAAGATTCGAGATTCTTACGGTAAGGGATGATCGTTTCTGTTGCTTCGATAATATGAGCCATTGTTTTAACGGCTTCGACCGGATAATCACCGCTCGCAGATTCTGCCGAAAGCATGACAGCATCGGAACCATCAAGTACTGCATTGGCAACATCGCTGGCTTCCGCTCTTGTACAGCGCGGATTTGAGGTCATTGAATCAAGCATATGGGTGGCGGTAATTACCGCTTTCCCATGGCGATTTGCAGCTTCGATAATCTTCTTTTGATAAATCGGAACTAAAGCTGTCTCTACCTCTACCCCAAGATCACCTCTTGCGACCATTACTCCGTCAGCAACTTCCAAGATCTCCTCCAGATTGTCAAAACCTTCCTGGTTCTCGATCTTTGCGATGATATTGATCTTCGGCTGACCCATTTCAACCAGGATCTTGCGGATCGCAAGAACATCTTCTTTTCTTCTTACAAATGAAGCAGCGATAAAGTCGACGTTCTGTTCGCAACCGAATCGAATATCATCTTCATCCTTTTGCGATATAAAAGGCATACTTAATTTAACGCCCGGAACATTACATCCTTTATGCGACGATAAAGGACCATTCACCTCAACACGGCACTTCATCTCCGAACCGTTGTTTTCAAGTACGGTAAGCCTCATCTTGCCATCGTTGATCAGAATGTAATTACCAGGAACGACGTCATCGAACAACTCCGGGCATAAGATCTGGAAACGTTCATGCGTACCTAAGAAATCTTCTTTACAGATCGTAACGATCTCACCGATCTTATACTCTTCTTTATCATTAGCGAAATCACCAAGACGGATCTCCGGTCCTTTTGTATCCAACATGATACCGAGATTGACCTGATTCTCCTTTTCGACTTGTCTGACAAGCTTGATACGATTGCCGTGCTCTTCATGAGAACCGTGAGAGAAATTTAACCTGACGATGTTCATTCCTTCCTGAGCCATCTTCAATATCGTCTCATAGTTTTCACTGGCTGGACCAATCGTACAGACGATCTTTGTTTGTTTACTGTTCATATTCTACCTTTCCGTATTTCCTACTTATACTAAACGCTCAAATAAGCGATATAGCCCTTTACGTGATGTCTTCGGCATCGCCAATGCCTCATTGATAGGCAGTGAAACGATCTCGTTGTTGAGCGTGCCGACACAGTGACCACCTATTCCGCTGACCAATAGATCGACCGCTTTTTCACCCATCCTGCTCGCCAGAACACGATCATTCGGGGTTGGCGAACCACCTCTTTGGATATGTCCGAGAACAGTTGCTCGCCCCGAAAAACCTGTTGAAGCTGATACTTTTTTGGCTAAGCCTTCGACATCACAGATCTTTTCACTGATAACGATAATCGCATGATTCTTGCCAAGATTATCCAAATAACGCAACTGATCGAGGATCTCTTCCTCATCATAGCCTGTCTCAGACGTGATAACGATCTCAGCACCGCAAGAGATACCGGAGTATAAAGCCAGATCACCGCAGTGATTTCCCATCACTTCGACCAGTGAACAGCGATGATGCGAACTGGATGTATCACGCAATTTATCCACACATTCAACGACGGTGTTGAGTGCTGTATCAAACCCTATCGTAAGATCGGTACCACTGATATCATTGTCGATCGTACCGGGCAAACCGATGCAATTGATCCCTTTATCGGTCAGAGCCTTTGCTCCGCGATAAGATCCATCGCCACCGATAACGACAAGCGCATCTATCTCATTAGCTCTCAATATCTCACAAGCCTTTACTACAGTTGCATCTTCCTTGAACTCAGGCAAACGAGCGCTGCCGAGGATCGTTCCACCCCGTGACAAGATATCGGATACACTGGACTTATCAAAAGGTACGATCTTATTTTCAATCAAACCACGGTAACCATCCTTGATACCCATTACCTCAATACCATTGCCCAAAGCACATTTTGTAACGGCTCGGATCGCTGCATTCATACCCGGTGAATCTCCACCGCTTGTCAGTACTCCAATCTTACGTATCATAACAAACCTCCAACTAATTCTATCACAAAGCCTTATCTTTTAAACGCTTATTTTCACCGCTTAGATTATATTCTTCGCCAAGATACCTAATCCTTTCTATAAGTCTCTTCGCTTTTAAAGTATCCGGATTGTTGTTTTTATCATATGCGAATACTTTGATCAGTTCATCGATAGGGATATTGCTGGTAAAGATGGTGAACAGATTATTCTCCATCCGGTAATCCAAGATATTAAAAAGCAAGTCATCGCGTGAATAGGCACTGACTGACTCGGTACCAAGATCATCAACAACAAGATATTCAACATTCTTTATATCATCCATCGTCGTATCATAGGCATCAGAATGGGTGGCAATATAGCGACGCATCTTATTAATGAAGTCATTTACCTTTAAAAATGCACATTTCTTGCCTTTTTTAGCCATCGTGTTGATAAAAGCTATGCTGAGATAGGTTTTACCGACACCAAGATCACCGTAAATATAAAAGCCGCGTTTACGCTCGTCAGCGCTGGCTTTGACCAGATAGTAATATAATACTGTGGCACTGTCAGGCTTTGTGCCATAC